>JAACEA010000442.1 GCA_009936695.1 Planctomycetia bacterium | reverse complement strand
TGGCCCGGGGGATCCCGCGGCCGTCGAATCGACGATCGAGACGCTGCGGGTGGTCGCCGGCCAGATTCCCACCTTCGGAATCTGCCTTGGCCATCAGTTGCTCGCCTTGGCGCTCGGTGCGACGACCTACAAGCTCAAGTTCGGCCATCGCGGTGCGAATCAGCCGGTGCGATGTGAGTTGACCGGCCAGGTCGAGATCACCAGCCAGAATCACGGCTTCTGTGTGGATGAGGCGTCACTTGCGGCCGCAGGTGGTGATGTCACCCATCGACATCTGAATGACGGCACCGTGGCCGGATTCCGGCACCTCGAGCGGCCGCTGTTCAGTGTTCAATATCATCCCGAGGCAAGCCCCGGACCACACGACTCGGCCTACCTCTTCGATGCCTTCGTCCGCATGATGAGATCACGGAAGCCTTTGCAGGAAAATGACTTCCGCGTGACCAGGCCCGGTTCGGCCCCGGTGGGCCAGCTGGTCACGCCTTGAGTCCGCGTCCGTGATTCAGCGGACTCCGCGTCGGGTCTCGGCTCCCAACATCCTCTTTCCCATGCTCGAGATGCCCCGTCCGCGGCGAGATGGCGGCTCCGGTGGCAACTTCGACCGGTGATTCCGGAACGAAGGGCTCCGAGCGGGGGATCCGAACCGGTTTTATCGCGTACAGGGCTCCCGTGGGTGACCACGGTGGACTCGGCCGCTTCGGATTCAGGACCGCTCGCTCGTTTTTCACGCCACCGTGGTTGCATCCAAGTCCTTCGATTCCGTGCTCTTCGGATCGCCGACAGGTTGCGGACGACTGGGGCCCGAAGTACGCTCTCGCATTGCTCGACGGTGAACGAGCATGCCGCCAGCGGCAGACATGAATTGGTACTCAACGGCTTGAACGACTGTTCTCCAGCCGTCGGGTGATGTGCCCCCGACTACGCACAACACCACTCAGAGGAGTGTGATCGACATGGAATTTCTTTCGAGGTCTTTGGTCGCAGAACTTGGTCGCGGTATCTCCGCGACCGTGATCACGGCGACGCTCATCGGTGCAGGCTCGACGGCCTGGGCCATGCAGGACGCCCCCGCGGAACCCGCGGCCGATCCCGCCTCCGAGACGACGGCGGACGACCCCGTCGCGACCGAGGAATCGGAAGTCGAAGCACCACCGTCCACCGCCGACGCCATGGGCGCCGGTGGACCGGCGATCACGCCGCCGGCGAGCACGCCCGCCGAGGGGCTCGCCGATGCGGTCGCCTCCGCCCGCAACGCGATGCAGTCCGCCAACTGGCGGCAGGCGATCGACGCCTGGACTTCGGTCCTCGCGATCGATGCCGGCAACGCCGAGGCCAAGGCCGGACTGAAGCAGGCCCAGGCCATGCTCGATCAGGCCTCCACGATCGACAACGTCCAGGAAGACTTCTCCCTCCGTCGCCAGCGACTGAAGGTCCAGTTCCAGGACGACATGGTGCGGTCCAACGCCTCGTACGACGAGGGTGACTATCGCAAGGCTCGCGAGAACGCGGTCACCGCGCGGCTCCGGGTCGACCAGGATCGTGGCGTGCTTCCCGCCGACCAGTACGAGTCGATGATGAAGCAGATCGACACGATGCTCGATCGCATCGCGACCGCCGAGCAGCTCGAGAGCCTCGCGAAGGACGAAGCGAAGCGGGAAGAGGCCCGATCCGCGGCTGATTCCGAGCGTCGCAAGGAGCAGGCCGAGCGTGAACGAACCATCAACGAGAGTCTCCAGCGGGTCCGTCAGCTCCAGATGGAGCTGAAGTATGAAGAAGCGATCCAGGTGCTCGACACGGTGCTCTTCATCGATCCCCACAACCCGGCCGCCCTCGCGCTTCGCGACGTCATCGCGACCAGCCGGGTGTACCGCGAGTACTCCCAGACCCTCCGTCGTCGTGACTACGCGTTGAGCCACTTCACGCAGGAGAACCTCGAGGCCACCATTCCGCCTTCCACGAACGTCAGCGGCCCCGGCCCGCGTTCGACCTCCGGTCTCATGGCCTATCCGGAAGACTGGCCGCAGCTCTCGATTCGTCGCGATGCGGCCGCCGGCTTCCGCGAGACCGAGGAGAACCGCCGAGCGATGTCCGAGCTCGACCGGTCCATCGCGGTCAACTTCAAGAACAACTCGCTCGACCAGGTCATCTCCTACATGAAGAACGTGACCGGTCTGGAGATCTATCCGGACTGGAAGGCGCTCGACCTGATCGGAATCCGCCCCGACACCGAGGTCGATCTCGAACTCGGTCAGATCTCGGCGGAGTCCGCGCTTCAGCGGATCCTCGAGCAGGTCGGCGACGACCTCGATCGTCCGGAATTCGCGGTCGAGGACGGCGTGGTCGTGATCTCCAGCGACGAAGCGCTCCGTAAGAAGACCGTGACCATCGTCTACGACATTCGCGACCTCCTCTTCGAGGTGCCCTACTTCGACAACGCCCCCGAGTTCGACCTCAGCAGCTCGCTGCAGTCGGGCGGTGGTGGTGGTGGCCAAGGTGGTGGCGGCGGCGGCTTCGGCGGCGGCGGTGGCGGCGGCGGCTTCGGCGGCGGCGGCGGCGGTGGCGGCGGCGGCTTCGGCGGCGGTGGCGGCGGCGGTGGTGGCGGCGGTGGCGGTGCCCCGTTCGGCAACCCCGAAGGTGAGCCCGAACGAAAGGACCGCGAGGAGCTCATCGAGCAGATCGTCACGATCATCCAGGAGCAGGTCGACCCCGAAGGTTGGCGTGATCTTGGTGGCGACACCGGTTCGCTGCAGGAATTCAACGGCAACCTGATCATCACCAACACCCCGAAGAACCATCGGGAGATCGAAGGGCTGCTCAGCCAGCTCCGGACCATCCGAGCCCTTCAGATCAACATCGAAGGCCGGCTCATCAACGTCTCGATGGACTGGTTCGAGCAGATCGGCGTCGACTTCGACATCTACTTCAACACCAACAGCGGCATGTACGACGCGGCCCGTGCGGTCGACCCGACCATGCAGCTCTCGGACTTCTTCTACTCGGGTCAGCCGAGTGGATCGGCCAACCCCAACGGTTCGCCGAAGGAGGCCGTCGTCTTCGACGGTCTCGTGGCGGAACCGAATCCGCTCTCGAACACCACCAACTACGGTGGTTCGTTCGGCATCCCGAACGGCGACGGCGGCATCGAGTACGTGACTGGTCCGACGGGATCGCCGATCCGGCAGATGAAGCGAGGCACCCAGTACGCCGACGGTTCGACGTCGAACGGTTGGGGCATGGTCGGCGTCAACCAGCAGTCGAACGCCCTCATCGACACGATCGCCAGCACCGCGATTCGTGGCGGCGTCGGTGCGGCCGCCCTGGCCAACCCGGCCCTCACCGTGGGACTGAGCTTCCTCGATGACGTCCAGGTCGACCTGCTCGTGCAGGCCACGCAGGCCGATGCGAGAAACGTCATCCTCACCGCACCCCGCCTCACCCTGTTCAACGGGCAGCGAGCCTGGATCGCGGTGGCGAAGGCCGAGACCTACATCTCGAACCTCGTTCCCGTCACGGGCGACAACTCGGGTGCGTTCCAGCCGGTTCCCGGCGTCGTCTACCAGGGCTTCGTGCTCGACGTCGAGGCCGTGATCTCCGCGGACCGACGGTACGTCACGATGACCGTGCAGTTCGGCCTCAACGAGAATGTCGACTTCACGACGGTGCCGATCACCGGTGCCGCGGGCGGCGGCGGCGACGGCTTCGGTCGAAGCCAGAACTTCGAAGGCTTCATCCAGCTCCCCGAACTCGAGGGCACCCAGATCGCCACCACCGTCAGCGTTCCCGACAAGGGGACCGCACTGCTCGGTGGCCAGCGAAAGGTCGCGGAATTCGAAGTCGAAGTCGGCGTCCCGGTCCTCTCGAAGGTTCCGTGGCTCAACCGACTGTTCACCAACCGCGCTTCGGAGAAGACCGAACTCACGACGCTTCTCCTCGTCCGTCCCGAGATCATCATCCAGCAGGAGAACGAGGCGATCCTCTTCCCCGGCCTGGAAGATCAGATCGGCACGGGGTCCTACCTCGGCTATTGAGCCGATCGTTCGACCGACGAACCATGCCCGCCGTGACGCCTTGCGTCACGGCGGGTCTTCTTTCCGGGGCGACCCGTCCTCCAGGCGCGTGTCCGGTTGAATCCCACGATCCCTCCCCATACGCTTGCCAGACGAAAGCAGGAGCCTTCCATGAATCCAGAATCCGCCGGCCTTCGCGTCAACGAAATGAACGGAATCACCCGGGTCGGCTTCATCGAGCAGAACATCCTCGATGAAGCGAACATCCAGCAGATCGGGGACGCGCTGGGCGAACTCATCGACGGTCTGGACGCTCCGCGAATTCTCATCTCCTTCGCGGACGTCGCGCATCTCTCGTCCGCGGCGCTCGGGGCGTTGATCACGGTCAACAATCGGGTCGGCTCGAAGAAGGGGGAGCTTCGCCTCGCCGACATCGATCCGAAGATCCTCGAGATCTTCAAGATCACCCGGCTGGACCGACTCTTCGAGATTCACGGCACGAGCGCGGAGGCGCTCGTCACGTTCTCCTGAGCCCCAGCCCCTCGCCGGGTCTGCAACGCGCAGGCCAGCGTCCAGTTCCTCCCATTCGGGGAAGCCATGTCGCAATCAGGAATCAATCCGTCGGGGGACGGAGCCGATGCGGGCCGATCCGGCGAGGTCGTCCTTCGCCATGGCGATACTCCGGCGCTGAAGGGATTTGAAGCGACGATCTTCGAAGGACTGAAGGCGGCCGGCTTCGACGAGGGTGAGATCTTCGCGATCCGGCTCGCCATGGAGGAGGCGATCGCGAACGGCTTCCGGCATGGAAACGAGGGCGATCCGGCGAAGTCGGTGACCGTCACCTACGGGATCGACGGGACCGGCATGACGTTGGCGGTGGAGGATCAGGGCACGGGCTTCGATCCAACCGCGGTCCCCGATCCGACCGAGGATGCGAATCTCGAGATTCCCTCGGGGCGGGGGTTGATGCTGATGCGGGCCTACATGACCGAAGTCCTGGTCATCCCGCCCGGGAATCGAATCGAGATGCGATTCGACCGCCAGGTCTGATACCACGCAGATCCGCTCGCACGGCGACTCGTGCGGAACCTTCATGCAGACCCTCAAAGAGATCAAGCATCTGCTCGAGCGTCGCGGTCTTCAACCGCGGTATCGGCTCGGCCAGAACTTCCTGCATGATCACAACCAGCTTCGGAAGATCGTCGCGGCGGCGGGCGTCGAGTCCGGTGACCTCGTGCTCGAAGTCGGGCCGGGCACCGGCACGCTGACCGAAGCGCTCGTCGAGGCGGGCGCGGACGTCGTCGCCGCCGAACTCGATCCGGAGATGGCGGCGATCGTCGAGGAGCGCCTCGGCGACCGGGTGAGACTCGTGGTGGGCGACTGCCTCGATCGTCGTCGGCACCTCGCCGCGGAGATTCAGGAGATTCTCGGCGACAGGCCCTTCCGTCTCGTCGCCAACCTGCCGTATCAGGCGGCGACCCCGCTGATGATGGACCTGCTCACGCGGCGACCGAACTGCCTTGGGCAGGTCGCCTTGATCCAGAAGGAGGTCGCGGATCGCCTCGCCGCGCCTTCGGGCGGACGCGAATACGGTCCGATCTCGGTGCTCACGGCCACGCTTGGCTCGATCCGACGCGTGACCGTGGTGCCTCCCGGTTGCTTCTGGCCACAGCCGAAGGTCACCAGTGCGGTCGTCGCGATCACGCCCGACCCGGACCACGGGGTCGAGGATCCCGAGGCGTTCGGCGATTTCGTCGGCGATCTGTTTCGAACCCGGCGGAAGCAGATCGGAACGATCCTCGGGCGAGCGAACGTTCCCGACGGATTCGATGCCGCACTCCGGCCGGAACAACTCGAGCCCGCTTCGTTGCTGGCGATGTACCGCGCCATGTCGACCGCCGACGACTGAACGAGAACGCCCCCGCCCGAGTCGGGGCGAGGGCGTACCGGCTCGATCATCGAGCCTCGTTCACCGGATGGCGATCACCAGGTGTAGCGGACGGTGTAGCGGATGGTCTTCTCGCCTTCGGGGGCGACGTCGACCTTCCACTCGATGGTGTTGGCGTCGAGTCGTTCGAACGGGAGGTTCCGTTCCGTCATCTCCCACGTACGCCATCGGTAGAGATGCTCGCGGATCACGACGGTCTGGACCGCGTCCTTCTGGTTTCGGACCTCGAGTTCGATGGTCTCGGACATGGTCTTGCGGGCCTTGTCGATCTTGAAGTCGACGACCCGACGTTCACCGACCACGTCGAAGGCGTTGCCCAGCTTGATCCGAACCTCTTCGTTGCGAGGGGTGTGGTCGATGAGATCCTCGCCCACGAACTCCAGCGATCCGTCCGCGGCGTCCTCCTTGTAGGCGCGAATCCGTCCCTTCGGCAGGGGGACGCCCAGTCCGTTGTCGGTGTCGTTCTTGAAACTGACGTACACGCCGATCTTGCCGGATCCACCGGAAATGAATCCCGGGTTCATGTAGGGCTCGCGGTTCCATCCCATCGCGGACGTCGGTTCGTAGAGGAGTTCCTTGGCGATCTCGACGTCGGACACCGCGGGAAAGAGGGTCAGCTGCTGGGTGCTGTTGCGAGCGATGGTGGTCGTTCGCGGGAGCGTGTAGAGGTGGTACTCGAACAGGGAACTCTCCTCGAAGCCGGCGCTCTTGCCGGCGATGCCGTCCGCCGCCATCTCCATCGTGCTGTATCCACGCTGCCGCCGCATCGGCTGGATCTTCTGCACGTCGCCCGCGACGAGCTTGAGTTTCGCGTCCGGATACTCGATGCCCGAGACGTTCAGGAGGCTGACCCATGCGGTCACGTCCGCCGCGGTGTCGTCCTCGTTCAGCACCAGGTTGTAGTCGGCCCGCCAGGTCAGCCCGGCGGTCTGGTAGGTGGACCGGATCTCGTGGGTGCCACCCCGGGCGGCGTCGAGCATCCAGACCAGGGTCGGCTTGGTGAGAAACCCGTCGGGAAGCGAGCCGAGGGAGATCCGCGCATCGGAGGCGTCGACCATCTCGAGGCCGGTATCGGTCTTGATGACCAGCCGGCCCTGGCTCGAGGAAAGCAGCTCGCCCGCGATGGTCCGCGTCCCGTCGCCTTCGGTGACGGTGATCTCGATCTGCTCGTCGAGGTACTTCTCGAGCAGTTTCGACGGACTCACCAGATCGAACTTGAAAGCCTGTTCCAGGACCGCGGTCGTCGGATCGGTCAGATCGCGAAAACCGACGCTGGTGGGATCGAGAAACGCCGCGACGTCGGTGAAGGAGACCTCGTTCAAGCCCTTGCGGAGTTCGAACGACCTCGTCTGGCGGACCACCCCGAAACCGGGGACCTGGGATGCGAAGTTGAAGTCGCCGCCGTTCCGCTGCTGGCCGATGAATCGCTGGGGGTCGAATCCGGCGGGATCCGCGGAGCTGTAGATCGTGACGCTGGTGGCGGGTTCCTCGGCCTTGGATTCGGCGGCGGGGGCCCCGAGTGCGGTCGCTCCGAGCAACAGCGTGGTGGTGATCGAGAACATGGCGATGCGTGGGCGAGACATGACGAGGCTCCGAGAGGCGGTTGAATTCCGGGCCGATCGAACGGCGATGGCACCATACGACTTTGAATGGCCGGTCGTTTCGCCCGGTCTCCGGGAAATCCGACGAAAGCGGCAAATGGCGTCTCGAATCGACTTCCAGGATGTTCGTACCATGGGTGCGGAAACCGTCCGCGGGGCGGTGCGCCCGAAGCTTCGGTCCCATCGGTCTCATCAGCGGAAACGAACGCGTGAAGATCCTCGTCACCGGCGTCGCGGGTTTCATCGGGCATCATGCCGCGATGGCGATGCTGGAGCGCGGCGACGAGGTCCTCGGCGTCGATTCGATGAACGCCTACTACGACCCGGCCCTGAAGGCGGCTCGTCTGGCCAGGCTCGAGGCGATGCCGGGGTTCGAGTTCCGTCGGATGGATCTCTCGGATCGATCCGTCCTCAAGACGCTTCGGAACGCCGGGATCGATCGCATCGTCCACCTCGCGGCCCAGGCGGGGGTCCGCCATTCCATCGACGAGCCCTTCGACTACCTCGATTCGAATCTCGCGGCGACCCTGGTGGTGCTCGAACTCGCCCGGGCGATCGAGACCTCCCATCTGGTCTTCGCCAGCAGCAGTTCGGTGTACGGACTCAACGAGATGATGCCGTTCGCCACCGGGCATCCGGTCGATCACCCGCTCTCGCTCTACGCGGCCACCAAGCGCAGCGCCGAACTGATGGCCCACGGCTACGCGCGGCTCTACGGGATCCCCACGACCGGGCTCCGGTTCTTCAGCGTGTACGGCACCTGGGGCCGCCCCGACATGGCGCTCTGGAAGTTCGCGGAATCGATTCGCGAGGGCCGTCCGATCGAGCTCTACAACCACGGCCGGCATCGCCGGGACTTCACGTGGGTGGACGACGTGGTCGATGGCGTGCTCCGGGTCCTGGATCGTCCCGCGACGCCCGACCCCGATTTCGATCCGGGTCATCCGGCGCCCGATCGCAGTGATGCGCCGTTCCGGGTCTACAACCTGGGCAACGACACCAACGTCGACCTGCTCCGGTTCGTCGGGCTCATCGAGGAGGCCATGGACCGGAAGGCGGAGACGGTCCTCCTGCCGAAGCAGCCGGGTGACGTCGAGGCGAGTGCCGCCGACGTCGAACCGATGCGACGCGAGTTCGGGTGGGCGCCGCGCACCCCGGTGGAGGTCGGGGTTCCGACCTTCATCGAGTGGTGGCGGGCGTGGATGGATCGTGAGGCCTGAAGCTCAGTTCTTCACGTCGATCCGATGTTCGATCTCGAATCGTCTCGACCACGCCGCCGTCGCCGGTGGCAGGGACTCGCCCGACTCGTCGCGATCCACGTCCGCATCGACGAGGCTGCCCGGCCCGGTCACCAGCCGGTAGGCGAGTCGAATCCGATGCGGTCCCGGCTCGGCGATCGCGACGCGGCGCTGGAAGCGACGTCTCCTCGAGACCGTCGTGTCGGGGTCGTCGGTTTCTTCCGCGACGAGGGTCCAGATCATCGAGTCATCGGGATCCACGAACGGGCCATCGTCGATCGAGATGCCGTCGAAGAGGACGTGCAGGTACTGGCCGAAAGGCAGGATCTCGCCTCGCCGCTCGCCGACGAGGGTCACGTCGAACGATTCGCCTGCGGTGACGGTCGTCGGGGCGTCCACCTCGGCCTGCCACGATGCGGCGTGGATCCGGTCGATCTGCCCGGGATCCAGTCCGTTCGGCCAGGTGCCACCGGCCACCGCGCGCAGTCCGGGGTGCCAGCTGTGGATCTTGTCGTCGGACTCCAGCTGGGAGACCAGCAGGTCGAAGAGCCGATCCGACTGGGGGTCGTCGAGCGGCCGGGCGATCACTTCCGTCCAGATCGGATGAAAGACGTCCTCGTCGTAGGGTGCGAGGGTCACCAGGGCGTCGTTCGAAAGTCGTCCGGTGATGAAGCGGACGACGTCGCCGGCGAAGAAGAGAAGGCCGAATCCGGCCGCCATGAGCACGAACATGATCACGAATCGAGTAGCAAGCCGCCGGTTTCTCCGCGCACCGGTGTAGTGGATGGTGCCGGTGTGGGCGGTGGTCCCGCATTCGGGGCATCGACTCACGCTCGGATCGATCCGTTGATCGCATTCGAGGCAGCGTGGAAACAGATCGCCGCGAGCGCGTGACGCCTTTCCGTGAGAGGAGATCGCTTCGCCAGCCAGAAGAAACAGCAGGACCGATGCGATCATCATGAACTCGAAGGGCCGGTCGCTTGCCAGGAAGAGAACGAAGATGCACGCGGTCGCGAGGATGACGTAGGTGATCCTTCGCTCGAGCGGTCGTGCGGCTCGTCGGCCGAGGATCAACGCGGCGATCTGCGCCGGAGCCGACGGCCGCAACATCGTCGGCGGCGTGCCCCTCTGGAACGTCGCCGCCTGGTCTCCCAGTGCGACGCGATCGTGCCAGAATCGGTGGAGATCTGTCTCGCTCCAGGCCTGCGGAAACAGCAGGCAACAGGCGTCCCGTTGGAACGGCGTCCCGCCGCAGTTCGGGCAGATCGCGTCCGGGGATCTGCGCTCGTCTTCGACGGCCTCGATGACGCGTGCGAGTCGGCGTCGACGCCGGATCGCCGCGACGATCATGACGGTGATGATGCCGATCCAGACCAGCGAGGTCACGAGGGTGGCGGTCCGGAGATCCGACTTGAGCGCCTCGTCCATCGTGAACCGCCGACCGATCGTCAGGATGTTCGGGGCGAGGAGCCCGATCTGAATCAGCAGGAAGCAGCCCAGCCCGATCAGCGGCCAGGCCGCGCGGCGGCGGTCGCGTCTGAGTCGCGCCGTGATGCACTCCCGGTCAAGGGGGATCAGGTCCGTGCCAAGTGCCTCGGGGGCCGTTCGCCGGTCGGTGTCGTCCGGTACCGGCGTTCCGTCGATGTCGTTCATCGCGATGGTCCCATGGACGGACTCTAGGCCGAACGAACCGGGTGCGATCATTCCACTCGGTAGGGAATGAGCGTGACGTCCTGTGCCGTGAGAATCTCCACGCCACACTCGGGGCAGGCGTCGGGAAACGGCGGATGAAGCCGATACCGGCAGGCGTTGCAGCGAGGAGCAGTCAGGAGCCCCGATTCGGATCGATCGCGCACCCGCCGCAGGAAGGCGACGAGGCCCCACACTCCACCGATCACCACGATCCCCAGGAAGATCCAGCCCATCGTGGAGAGGCCGCCCGCGCTCAGGGAAAGGAGGCGGGGAAGGACCACGATCGTGAGCAGGACGAACCACAAGGGCGAGAGGACGGGCCACCATCGGCCGATCGATCGCATGGCCTTCGCGGCCGGATTCGCCCGAGGCAGACGGAGCGAGGTCCCGTATGGGCCGCGAGGGCGTCTCCAGGACGTCGAAAAGTCCGCGTCTCCATGGCGATCGCGACGTGAATCGGAGAAGAGACCGAAGGGGACGCCGCCGTTCCCGGCGCGGCGCGCCAGTCGCGCGACGGGCTTCGCTCGCTGGACGGTGGCCTCGTGCCAGAATCCGTACAGGTCGAGCGGGGACCAGCCCACGGGCGCGCGGCGGCAGCATCCTCCGGGGTCGAACGGATCCGAACCGCAACCCGGACAGATCGCCGAACCGACTTCCAGCAGTCGCCGGCCGACTTGAATCGCGCGTCGGCGTCGCAGGCTCTGGCGAGTGACTTCGAATGAGACCACGACGGCGATCAGAATCAGAATGTACGAGACGGTGGGAGCGATCTCGCTCGCTTCCTGCACGGACGCTGGAAGCACCAGCAGATAGATGGCCATGGCGAGGCAGATCGGGGCCACGATCGCGAGGAGCAGGATCCCCGGCAGGGACATCGAACAATGACGTTGGAGCGCCTCGCTCGCGGATCGTGGGCCGATCGGCCAGCGATCGATGACGGCAGCCGTGATCTCCGGATCGGTTGCGGGTGGCATCGTCTGGTCACCCGACTCCGATGGTTCGACGTCTGCCGCCATGCGGAAAGACTAGCGTGCGATCGCCTCGGCCCGGACCTCGCGGAGCACCGTGACCTTGATCTCGCCGGGGAAGGTCATCTCGTCCTCGACCCGCTTCGCGACGTCACGGGCGATCTTGTGGGCCGTCGCGTCATCAGCCTTCCGTGCGTCGAGGATGACCCGCACTTCGCGGCCGGCCTGGATCGCGTGGGCTTCCTCGACGAAGGGCTGGTCGGTGGCGATTCGCTCGAGCTGCTCGAGCCGCTTGATGTACATCTCCATCGACTCGCGTCGCGCACCGGGGCGGGCGCCGCTGACCGCGTCGGCGGCCATGACGATCGCGGTGTACGGGGTCGTGGCGGGGATGTCGCCGTGGTGCCCGCCGATGGCGTTGAGCACCGCTTCGGACTTCTCGCCGAACTTCCGGGCGAACTCCATGCCGATCGCGGGATGGCCACCCTCCATCTCGTGGTCCATCGCCTTGCCGATGTCGTGGAGAAAACCGCACCGGCGGGCGATGGTTCCGTCGAGTCCGAGCTGGTCGGCGATCATCTGGCTGAGGAAGGCAACTTCGATGGAATGGCGAAGCACGTTCTGGCCGTAGCTGGTCCGGAACTGCATCTTGCCCATCGCTTCGGCGATCTTGGGGTGGACGCCCCGGATGTCCGTCTCGACGAGGGCGTCCTTGCCGACCTGCTTGATCCGCTCCTCGATGTCCCGCTTGGTCTGGGCGACGATCTCCTCGATCTTCGAGGGGTGCACCCGGCCATCCGCCACGAGTTTCTGGAGGCTCTCGGCTGCGATGGCCTGCCGGACTCGATCGAAGCAGGACACGCTGATCACGCCCGGCGTGTCATCGACCATGACATCGGCGCCGGTCGCCTTCTCGATCGCTCGGATGTTCCGACCTTCGCGGCCGATGATCCGACCCTTCAGATCGTCGGAGGGGATCTTCACGGCGCGAACGGTCGAGTCGCTGACGTTTTCGGCGGCGTATCGCTGGATCGCCAGCAACGTGATCTCGCGACTCTTCTCCCGGGCTCGCTCCTCGGCTTCCTCGATGACTTCTTGCTCGATCTTGGCGGCTTCATGCGTTGATTCGACGCGAATTTCCTCGAAAAGCCGCTCTTGGGCCTCCTCTCGCGACATCTGGGCAACGCTCGCCAGTCGATCCTTGAGGTCCTCCGCCGTTCGGGTGGCCTGCGCAAGCAGGGCCTCTCGCTCCTGGGAGAGCTCTTCCAGCCGGGTCTCCTTCCGTTCGAACTTCTCTTCCCTCCGGGTGAGCTGCGTCAGTTTGGAATCAAGGGTCTCCTCACGCTTGTTCGCGCGGGCCTGAGCCTCCTTGGCTTCGCTGAGGAGGTCTGCAGATTCCTTCTCGGCGGCCTTTCGCCGTTCGGTGGCCTTGGCCTCGGCCTCGGCCTCGATGGATCTGGCAGCCGTCTGAGCCTCACTGCGGGCCGCCTCGATGATCGTTGCAGCCTCGGCCTTCGCGGTTCCGATCGACTTTCCGGTGGTGGCGGTGATCAGAAGCCAGGACAGGACGGCACCAACGGCCGCCGCAATACCGAATCCGATGAAGTCCTGGGATTCGAGTGCGAATAGGAGCGGGATCGAATTCATGCCACCCTCCAGCGAGGAAACGACCGTCGCGGACGATTGTCCGGGGGCGCAGGGTGACATGCTTTCGACTCTTGTATCGAAGACCGGGGGCGTCCGAGCGAATTCGCAGGTGCGAAGCGTCGGCGGGGTCGAATCCGTCGCCTCAGAGATCGCTGAGGGGCGTTGAGCGCAGCTTCAGCGGCGTTTGAGACGGTTCATGGAGCGTGAATCAGAACTGCTCGATGCGGAAACGACTCCGGGAAGGAACGGAAGAACGGGCCACCAGCGGAACAAGAATCAGCATTCAATCTATCCAGGTCACCACCATCCGAAGCCGGAGGCGGGCTCGACCACGCGGAGCGTGGAAGGCCTTGGACCTGTCGTTCGACGTCTGGATCGGGTTTCCACCAACCTGGCGGAACGTGTGGATCTGGATCGCCGGACGAGAGATCGGTCGTCACCCGACCCAGGGTCGGGATTGCCGTATGAACCGGCGACCCGCCGCGCGAGCCGTACCGGTAGTTGCCCTTGTAGTATTGCGGCGGCCCGGAGTCTGTCAAGACCTGCGGACACCTCGTTCCGCGTTCGTTCCGAACCGCGAACGGGACCGGTACCATCGATCCAGCAAGCCCTGAAGTCTCCGAAACAGGGATTCCAGCCAAAGATTCCGGACGTCCCAGCATGCCAGCCGTCATTCAGTGGGCCCTCGACCTGCTTCCGACGAATCCCATCTGCATTCGGCTCATCCAGGGCGGATCGACCCGGATGCGGCACCTGTATCTCCGGAGTGGCTATCTGGCCGCCCTGATCGCGATCCTCCTGCTCGCCCTCATCGGGCCGACCTCCAGCCTGCGGGAGCTGGCGCAGCGAGGGGCGTCGGCGTTCACGATCGTGGCCTTCGGTCAGGTCTTTCTGATCTGCCTCCTCACGCCCGTGTTCATGGCCGGCGCGATCGCGCAGGAGGCGAATCCCCGAACCTGGGACATCCTGCTGACCACGCCCCTGAACGCCCTCCAGATCGTGCTGGGAAATCTCTTCGGGCGGCTGTTCTTCATTCTCGCACTGCTGGTCTCCTCGCTTCCGCTGTTCCTGTTCATCCAGACCTTCGGCGGCGTGCCCGGCGAGTCGATCGCGCAGAGCTACGTGGTCGCTGGGTGCAGCGCCCTGGTGGTGGCGGCGGTCGCGGTGACGCTCAGCGTCACCCGGTCCGCGGGCCGACGCGCCGTCTTCGCCTTCTACGTCTCGGTGGTGATCTATCTCTTTCTGACGTGGTTGATCGACAACCGGCTTCGCGCCCCGGTATCGGTGGGGAGCCTCGCGACGTCGACCACGATCATGACCCCCTTGAACCCGTTCCTGGCGCTCGAGAGTCTCCTGCTCAGCAACAGCTACGTGCCTCGGTCGGTGGATCCGGACGTGGGGTGGTTGCAGCGATGGTGGTTGGGGCGACCGGTGGCGTCCTTCGCGTGGCTCTCGGTCCTGTCCAGTCTGCTGCTCATCGTCTATTCCACGGCCCGGCTTCGCGTCATCGGCGCCAAGGTCGGCCAGGTGCCCTGGTACCGCCGGTTCCTTCGCCTCGGTGGCGCCGGTGGGGAAGGTCGCGAGCCGCGGACGCCGAGCCAGAACCCCATCGCCTGGCGAGAGACGAGTTCGCGGTCGCTCTCCGTGGCGGGCGTGCTCGGTCGCTGGGGCTTCATCGCCGCGGGCGGCATCGCGACGCTCCTCGTGCTCTGGCTGTTCCACGTCGGTTCGATCACCATCATGGACCTTCGCGTGACGGCGCTCGCCATCGTCGCGGCGGAGATCACCATCGTGGTGCTCGCGGCGGTGAACATGAGCGCGACTGCGGTGAGTCGGGAGCGTGAGGATGGCACGCTCGATCTCATCCTCACGACGCCGATGCAGCCCGGTCCCTATCTCGCGGGAAAACTCCGGGGGCTCGTGCAGTACCTGCTCCCCATGCTCGTGCTGCCGGTGATCTCCATGGCGATCATCCTCGTCTATGCGCTCGCTCGCCCGACCGCGACGACGGCGTCGGTCGCGGTCGGCACGGCGACCCGGGCGGTTCCGTTGCTGCAGGTGTCGTCGGTGATCGGAATGGTGCTGCTCATGCCCGCCTTCGTCGCGTTCACCGTCATGGTCGGGCTTCAGTGGTCGATCCGGAGCAAGGGGACCATCGGCTCGATCATCGCCGCGGTGCTCGTGGTCTTCACGGTCACCGGGGTGATCGGGCTCTGCGGGGTCGCGAGCGGCAACGGCATTCCGTTCCTCGGATCCGCGATCTCATCGATCAGCCCGTTCAACCTCGTCGCCGCCGCATTCATCCCCGAGAGCACGATCTCCGAGACGATTCGCGAAGGCGACGACAGCGGCGTCTCGATGCTGGTCGGGGCGGCGATCGCGGCGGTGATCTACGGCCTGATCGTCTACGCGATGCATGCGAGCATGAAGCGGTCGTTCATGATGACGGTCCGTCGACTCGCCGGCACCCGGTGAGCGGTTCGATGGATGAACAGGCCGGATCGATCCGACGGGATCGATCCGGCCTGTTCATGCTCATCGACGTCCGCGGCGACCCGCCTCGGAGGTGCGGCGGATTCAGCCGCCGAACCAGTAGGTCAGCAGGATGCCGAAGTCACCACCGTCGACGATGCCGTCGGCGTTGAAGTCCGCGGTGCAGTCTCCGGTGCAGGGACCCCACTGGACGAGCAGGATGCCGACGTCGGCGCCGGAGACGATGCCGTCGCCATTGAGATCGCCGGGGACGCCCGCCTCGAGTTCGATCGTCATCACGTCCATCGCGAGCGGGGCGCTCTTGCCCTGGGAGACCCAGAGGTCGTAGGCGATCTGGCCCTTGTCGTCGGTCACGTTGTAGTCGCGAAGGAACTCCATGTACTCGCGGGAGGACGTCTGGAAGTACAGGGTGGCGACCGCTTCGACCGCGCCTTCGGGGATGTCGAAGGTCGTGTCGTCCCAGTACTGGCCGTCGGCGTACTCGACGCCCTTGGGGCCGCCGCCGAAGGCCGCGAACTTCGCGTTCGTGAAGCCTCGGGGGGGAATGCGGTTGTCGAAGAGGATCTCGTTGTTCAGAACGAGATGGAACGACTCGCCGGCCGGCACGTTGGCGAGCTTCGCCACGTCGGGCGTGATTCCCATCTTCTTCTCGTAGACCTTGGTGTCGGTGGTCTCGAGCTCGGCGGTCTCGAAGTCGTACTCGCCCCGCTCGTCGATGATCTGGCCGGCCGCGTCGACGTACTTGACGTTGATCCACATCCGGCGCCCCTCCGGATAGCCGGTGGGGAGCGAGTGTCCGCCCTGATTGATGATCCGGACCGTGAGTTCGTCGCCTTCGAAGGTGAGCTCCATGTCGCTGGCGTCCCGGAGCATCTGCTCCGTTCGCGCGTTGGCGGCTTCGCGACGATCCTGCGTGAGGCCGTAGTAGTCCGCGTCGACGCCCATCGATTCGGCGATCGCATCGAGGACCCAGGTGTTGCCGCCGGCGAAGGAGTGGGCGCCGACATCCGGTCGTTCGAAGAACGGAGGGCCGGTGTAGAACCCGCATGCACCGCCGACCTGCGGGGGCATGTGACAGTCCTGGCAGCTGGCGATCGCGGCGTCGTCCGGGAGCGCGCCGCCGAAGCGGCCGTCCTCGAACACCACGCCGCCCTCCGCGAAGTCGCTGTTCAGCCACTCCGAGTAGGTCCGCTGCTCGGCCACCATGTCGTGGGTGTCGTTGGTCGGATGGGGTTCGCCCATCGGGTTCAGCACGCCCTTGTTCGTCTTCGGGTCGAGGGTGAAGACCGGATTGCTCACGTCATGGCATCCGCCGCAGAACGTGCTGTCGCGGTGGAACGGCGAGGTGATGATCGGGATCTGCGATCCGAATTCGTCGTAGCCGTGATAGTTCGCCGGCACGTCGTCGTAGGGACCGCGCCGGACGTCGAGTGGATCCACGATCATGGCCCCGTTGCCGGGACGCGGGGGCATCAGGCCGTCCGCCACGATCTCCGCGAGGATCGGAGCGTCCGGGTCCTCGACGTCGCCGGGGTATCCCATCGCGCCACCCGTGGGACTGACGACCCGGTGGCAGAAATTGCAGTTGATGCCGTCCATCAGCTCCTCGTCGAACTCCGGGAGCTGCCCGTCCTGGCCTTCCTCGCGGTAGTGGGCGGCGGGGACGTGGCATTTGAAGCAGAAGGCGCCGGCCTTGTCGGCATCCTGGTTCGCGATGGTGAGCCCGGCGTGGAAGACCGGGTCACGGGCGGACTGGGCCATCAGGCTGACCACCCAGGTGTCGTACGGTGGCACCTCGAGCCCGTAGTCACCGTGGCAGAACATGCAGTTCACCGAGGAGTAGATCCGACGGAACTCGAGCGAATCCGAATTCGGCTGGGTGCCGGGTCCCTGGAAATCCTCGAGCGAGGTCGGAAGCTGGTTCTGCTCGTCACCGCCACCACCCTTCTCACCCATGGCGAAGGGGGCGATGATCGCCGCTGCGACCAGGGAGGTCGCTGTGGCGAGCATCACCTGCGTCCGAAGCTTCGACGGATGGCCGGGGAATCTGCGAGTCATGCGTTCAATTGCCAATCTGTGTCGGTCAAGGTCCTGGATCGAAGCCGCTCGAGCACGGCGGGTACTGAAATCGCCCGGAGAAGCGTAGAATCCGCGTGACGCAGGTCAAGTTCGACCGGCGGTTCCTTGGCCCGATAACCGCGGCCCAAGCGGAATCTCCCACCCTTGGGACGTCGGGGGCGGACGATGGTTCATCGTCTCCGAGGGATTCGAGGGCAATTGTCATCCGGTTTCGTCGCAATCCGCGAGGACCGCCTTCCCTGGTCTCCTGAGATAGGCTTCCGACCATGAGTTCCGCTCCCATCGCCACCCTGATTTCTCGAGTACGACGCGTCGTGATCGCCACCTTCGCCGTCGGGATCGCATCAGGCTGCACATCGTCGGGCCCGGATCGACTCGAGTTCCGCTCGGATCGATACGACCAGGCGTTCGACGCTGCCGGTGAGGCCGTTCGAAGGCAGGGCATGCCACCGGTGCTCACCGATCGGACCGGTGGAGTCATCGAAGCACGGCCCAGACTTGCGGGAAGCGTGCTCGAGCCGTGGCGGGTCGACAATTCCGATCTGGATCAGTGGGGTTCGAGCACCCTGAACAAGGAACGGCGGCGGGTTCGATTCGAGTTTCTTCCCGTCGACTTCGTTCCTCCCGAACCGACGGGCGATGCGGCATTGGTCGGGCCTCCGCTCCCCGGTTCGACCGAAGGCGAGCTTCGGCTCACCGACCTCGAGACGTTCGATGGGCGGGTGGAACTTCGCGTCTGGGTGTACGTCGAGCGGGAGCATCGGACCGGACTCCGCCGAGGCACCTGGAGTCGAGTCGGGCGGACCTACGCGACCAACCCGATGGAGACGATCTCGCCCGAGGACGGCACGACCAGGAGTCCGGGATTGTGGACGCCGGTCGGTCGGGACGAAGCCATGGAGCGACGATTGCTCGCCGACGTCGAGGCGGCGATGGGCGACGCCTGATCCGCGTCGGCGAGAACCTCCACAGGTCGATCAGAGGGAGATGCGTGGATCGATCCAGCTGTAGAGCACGTCGACGATCAGGTTGAAGAGCACCAGCAGGATGGAATAGACGAGGACGACGCCCATGATGAGGGTGATGTCCTTCGCCATGACCGCATCCACGAAGTTGCGACCGATTCCGGGGACCGCAAAGACCTTCTCGATGACGAACGAGCCGGTCATCGCGATGGCCGTGGCGGGGCCGAGATAGCTCAGGACGGGCAGGAAGGCGTTGCGAAGCGCATGTCCCATCGCCACGCGTCGCTCGGGAAGCCCCTTTGCTCGGGCGGGGCGGATGTAGTCCTTTCGCATCTCGTCG
>JAACEA010000441.1 GCA_009936695.1 Planctomycetia bacterium | reverse complement strand
TCGTGGTCTGGCGTCGGTTGACCACCGGGTTCGAGTTGATGCTCGCGGTGGAGGCGATGTTCGAGAGGAGGATCTCGATCTCCATCGCGACGTTTCGATCCTTGGTGATCCGGGGTCGGACGTTCAGGCCGATGCCGATCGCCTCCTGTTCGAACGAGGTGGTGGTGCCCTGCTCGTTGGCGGTCGAACCCGTCTGGAACGTGACGTCCTGTCCGGCGAAGAACTTCGCCTCCTTGTTGTCGCTGGTGAACACCCGCGGCCGCTGGAGGATTCGAACGTTGTTCTGTTCGGAGAGTGCCTGCAGGATGAAGTCGACGCTCGTGCCGACCTGGAGGAACGACGTGTCGAACCAGGGAGATGCGAAGTTGTCCGTGAGACTGGTGTTGTCGAGAACCAGGCTCTCGCTGCCCTTGGTGAGATCGAGCCCCACGGTGCCGCCCACCACGTTGTCGCCGCTGGCCTGGATGCCCGAGCCGACGCGGATGCCGAGATTCAGGCCGTCACCGAGCGTGACTTCGGCGAGGGTCGCGGTGAGCATGACCTGGCGGCCCGGTCGATCGAGATCGTTGATGATCGAGAGCAGGGCGTCCTGGATCTCCGGAGTCGCGAGCACCAGGAGCGAGTTCTGGCCCGGGTTGGGAACGACCCGGCTCTTGCCCACGAGGGCGGAGACTTCGGCGGACTCATCACCGTTCGCACCACGCCCCGACTGCCACGGGAAGGTGATCTCCTCGGAGGAGGCGTTGGTTCCGGTGTCGCCACCGCCACCGGCACTGTCGAAGTCGATTCCCGTCAGGCCCTCGTCCGGGGCCTGGATCCCTCGGCCACCGCCGCCAGCGGCCGCGAGCAGGGCGTTGAGGATGTCCGCGACCTCGATGGCGCTTGCGTGCTTCAGTTCGATGTTGACCGGCATGCCGACGCTGAGCGGCTGGTCGATCTCCTCGATCATCGTGTCGAGCCAGTCGAAGTTGTCGGGGGTCTTGGAGATGACGATCAGTCGGTTGGAATCCGGATACGCCTCGATGCGGAAGATGTCGGCGACCGCGGCGTCGGCTCCTGCCGATGCACCACCACCACCCCGTCCCGCGGGCTGGCCGCCACCGCCGCCGCCCTCTTCGAGCAGGGCCACGAGAAGCGTCTTCACCTTGACGGGGTCGGTGTATTTGAGGTCGTAGAGTCGGAAGATGTTGCCCTCTCGGCTCGGCGGGATGTCCCACGCGGTCTCGATCAGGTACTTGATGTCCGTCAGGATCTCGGGCTCCGCCCGGACGGTGACGGCGTTGGTCTGGGGAAGCACGCTCACCTGAAGCTGATCGCTGGTCCCGACCTGTGGGAGGTCCTGCTGCGATTGCTGGGCCCCGCGCTGGTTCCGGGAGGTCGGAGCACGATTGCTGCCGCGCGCGCTCGAGCCACTGTTCGGGCTCGGGCTGAAGAGCTCGAGAATGATGTCGGCGAGCGTCTGGGCGTCCGCGTAGGCGAGTCGGAAGGTCTCCGTCTTCACGGCGAGGAAAGGCGGCACGTCGAGGAGGTTGATCAGTTTCTGGACGCGCTTGGCCCAGCCGATGTCGCCTTCGATGATGACCTGGTTCGAGTTCACGTCGACGGTCAGGTTGCCGTATTCGGGCGCCCCTTCGGAGAGCTGCGCCTCGACGTCGTTCACCTTCGCGTGCTGGAGACGGAAGACCTTGGTCACGAGACTTCCGTCCTCCGTCATCCGGGTGACGTCGATCTCCGGCCCGAGCACGAGGCTCGGCTGGAAGTTGTTCATCTCCATGATGGAGTTGAGCATGATGAGATCGGGCGTCTCGACCACGCCGATGCCGTTCAGTCGGAAGGCCTGGAAGATCAGGTCGAGGGCCGCGTGCTTCGCGAGCGGTCGGTCGCTGAACAGCGTGATCTTGGTCGTGGTGAGCATGGTCGACTTGACCATGAGCGCCTTGCCCGTCCAATCCACGATGAACGGGAGCACCTCCGACACGGTGACGCCGTCGAAGTTCAGGGGAACCGGCGCGTCATCGACGGTGCGCCGGGTGCCGCTCAACGCGGACTGCTGATCGGTGTTCGTGCCGGGCTCGCTCGCGGCGGCGGGCTCTGATCGGTCGGGGCCCGTCGCGGGGGCCGCGGCGGCCGGTGCGGTGGCAGGCCCGTCTCGAAGGGGTGCGTTCTCGTCCTGGCCGATCTCCCCAGCGGGCTGCGAGGTCGGGCCGTTGCGTTCCGGACGACCGCCACCGTCCGTCGCCGTGGCACCGAAGGCCGCACCGGCGAATAGCAGGACGGCCGCGAAGGATCGATGGACGAGTCGTCGGGCGGAGGGGGAGTGGTCGACGAGGAGTGCGTTGCTTCGAGCCATCACGGTCGGTTTCCTTGCTTGATCCGTACCGAGCGGATCTCGGAGGGGATCGATGTCAGCGGTCGGTCGGTCGGGAGTCGGCCCGGTGGGCTCCAGAGTCTCTCGAGCGACGAACGATTTTCTTCGATCGAACTGATGGACGTCTTGGAAACGACGTGACGTCCCGATCCATTGCCGGTCAGGCGCTTCCTGCGCCGGTCTTTTCCTGCCTGCTCTGTTCCAACTGCTCCAGTTCGTGCTGGAGTCGGATTCGTGATCGCGGGTCGATGTCCTCGCGCTGGAGGGCCTTGCGGACGCGATCTCGTGCCATCACGACGTCGGAGGGGCTCAGTGAAGCGATCTGCTCGTCGGACATCGCATCGGGCAGCGTCGAAGGATCGGCGTAGGTCGGCGGTGAATCGACCGGTGGCGCCGTGTCATCCTTCGCCTCGGCGGCGACGGGGGGGGCGGGGACGGGTGTCTTCGGCGGCGACGCGGCATTTCCGCTCGCGGACGCGGAGGTCGGTTCGGTGCCTTCGAAGAATCGTCTGGTGGCGGAGGGGGGCGATGCCGGCTCGTCGAACATGCCGGACCGACGATCGAGGAGATCGACCTCGTATTCGCCGCCTCGGTGGGCGAGCCGGACCCGCCAGATGCTC
>JAACEA010000440.1 GCA_009936695.1 Planctomycetia bacterium | reverse complement strand
TAGACCACGAGCGTGAACCGCGGGATGTAGACCAGGATCATGATCGGGTGCACGGCCTGGATCTGCGACGCGAGCCAGGTGACCCCGAGCCATTCGCGATCGAGATCCTCCGCCTGCAGGACCCAGGACGATCCCGTCTGGTCGAAGAGCGCCCAGAAGACCGCGACGAACACGTAGATCACGCCCAGCTTCAGGATCGCACTGATCCCCTGCCAGCTGAAGGTCTCGCGGAACCACTTCATCCCGCCCGCCGGCACGTGCACGAACTTCTTGCGACCGCACCAGAAGAGGAACGTCGCGATGCACATCAGGACGCCGGGGACGCCGAAGGCGAGGTGAGGCCCGTACCACTCGAGGAACCAGGGGGTGAGGAGCGTCGAGACGAACGCGCCGACGTTGATCGAGAAGTAGAACCAGCCGAAGACCTTGCTGAGCAGGTGCCCGTTCGAGGCACCGAACTGGTCACCGACGTGGGCTGACACGCAGGGCTTGATGCCGCCGGACCCGAACGCGATGAGACCGAGACCGAGGAACAGCATCCACCCCGGGTCGATGCCCTCGCCGAGCCCCATCAGCGCCAGCGCACCGTGTCCGATGCAGTAGACGATGCTCAGGATCATGATCGTCAGGTACTTCCCGAGCAGGATGTCGCTCAGGAGCGCGCCGAGGATCGGCGTGAAGTAGACCGCCGTGGTGAAGAGGTGGTAGTTGGCGATCGCGTCGGTGTCGGACATCGGCTCGTTGCCGACCGCCCCGGGAAGCAGGCTCAGGTACCCCGTCATGAAGACGACGAGAATGCCCTTCATGCCGTAGAAGCTGAACCGCTCCGCCGCCTCGTTGCCGATGATGTACGGAATGCCGCCAGGCAGCTTCTTGGTGGGTACCGGGGCCGTGAGATAGGTCGACATGCGGGCTGCTCCAGGGGTGAGACCGCGAGGATACCGCCTCCGCGGAGACGCGGCGTTCATCCCACCGCTTCCGGAACCGGCTCCGGAATCAGTCCCGGGTCAGGGTCAGCCGCTCGCGATCCTTGCGAACCCCGGGGAAACGCATGGCTTTGTTGTGAAGCACGCACCAGACCCCGCCATCGAGCAGCTGCACCGCGATCATCGCCTCCGTCATGTTCTGGACGGCGTCCGACTGCCGGAGTTCGTAGGGCCGCATGGCCCCGGTGAGGACCACCGGCTTGTCGGGCTCGCCCAGTCGCTCATGGATGAGGTGCCCGGTGTCGGCGAGCCGATCGGTTCCATGGACGACCACCACGCCGTCGTTCTCGGCGAGGACGTGTTCGACGGTGGTCGCGACCAGCGCCATGTCCGCCTCGCTCATGTCGAGGCTGTCCTTGTTCATCAGGGAGATCCGGCGGATCTCGACCCCCTCGAGCTCGAGCTGCGACAGCAGCACGTCGAGCACGTTGTATTCGTTGCTCAGCGAGCCGCCGAGCTCGTCGTACGTCTTCTCGATGGTCCCGCCCGTGGACACGATCGCGACCTTGAATCTGCGTGACATGGGCCGGATGGTAGCGATTGGCCCGGTCAGGGGCGGACGGCGAACTCTCGCTGTTCGGGCCGGAAGCACACGCGATCGTCGCAGGCCTGCCAGCCCACCACGAAGACGACGGTCGAGTCCGCGTCGTCGGGGGCGACCACGAACGGGATCTCCACCCGCCCCTCGTGGACGCGGACGCCGTCTCGCCACGGTTCACCCGCCGGCCAGGTCACCTCGATCGAACCACCCGACACGACCTGAAGCGAGAGCCCGACCAGCCCCGCGGATTCCGGGGTGTCGCCGCCGGGCTCGTGGGCGTTGACGTGTTGCCCCTCGGGAATGTCGATGCGAAGCCGGTAGGACCCGGGCTCGTCCCCCTCGATGATCGAGGGCTCGACGACGGTGACGTCCGGTCGGACCGCCGGCTCCGAGGCCGACGCCACGGCGGCTCCCGTCGATCCAGCGGATCCCCGGGGAAGTCGTGCGGGATCGATCGCGGCGAGTCGCTCGACCGCGATCACGCTTCGAGCCGCCCCGCTGGGATTGGCGGCGATTCCACCGGACATTCCCGCGAGCGCCGCCTCCGCGGTGTCGAGATACCGCGGATCGTCGGTGAGCTTCGCGAGTTCGATCACGTTGAGCAGCATGGTGCCCGCACCACTGGGCACCGCGCCGTCGCTGATGTTCGATGCACGGACGATCAGGTCCGACTGCCCCGCCTGGGTGTCATACCAGCCGCCACGCTCGTCGTTCCAGAACCGTTCGCGGGCCGCCTCGACCAGGGCCGCGGCCTGCTCGATCCGACGAGGATCGCCGGTGGCCCGATGCAGCGCGAGCAGTCCCTCGGCCATCAATGCGTAATCCTCGAGGAAGGCGTCGATCTGGACGACCTCCCCCCGGGCGGTCCGGTTGAGCCCGCCGTCCGCCCGCCCGAGTCGGGCGAGCACCGCATCCGCGGCGCGATCCGCGGCGTCGATGTACGCCGGCTCCCCCAGCACCCGGCCACCGTCGGCGAATCCCTTGATCATCAACCCGTTCCAGCTCGCGAGGATCTTGTCGTCGAGCGCCGGCTGCGGCCGTCCTTCACGGGTCGCCAGCAGCGCCGCATCGACCGTCGCCCGACGCGCCGCGAACGCCGCCGGATCCATCCCCATCGCGGCGGCGACCGCCTCGGGCCGATCCCGGAGACGGAGCACGTTGGACGGCGGTGCATCCGGATGATGCGGGTCCCGGAAGTTCGCCCCCCCGTCGAGACCGTAGAGCGCCAGCGCGAAGTCCACGTCCGAGGCGAGGCCCGCGTCGACGAGCGACGACCGCATCTCGTCCTCGGTCCAGATCTGGGTGCCGCCCTCTCGAGTGTCGACCTCCGCGTCCTGCGCGGACCAGAACGCACCGTCCGCGTCGGTCATCTCCCGACCCACGTAGTCGAGGATCCCGCGGACGACCTCCGCGTGATAGGGATCACCGGTGCGGGCGTGGGCTTCGGCGTAGATCGACGCCAACTGCCCGTTGTCGTAGAGCATCTTCTCGAAGTGCGGGACGGTCCACTCCGCGTCGACCGAGTAGCGATGAAAGCCGCCGGCGACCTGATCGTGGATCCCACCGACCGCCATCCGGTCGAGCGTTCGAATCAGCGCCGCGCGAAGCTCGGGGGAATCGCCGCCGACCTCCAGGAGAAGCTCCAGATAGACCGGCTGCGGGAACTTCGGCGCTCCACCGAACCCACCCTGTTCGGCGTCGTGGAACTGCAGGAGTCCCGCCGCGGTGCGGGCCGCCAGTCCGGGGTCGAGCGGGGTCGGATCGACGCGGGCCGAGAGCTGCTCGCGGACCAGCGCCGCGATCCGCCCCGCCTGCGCGGCGATCTCCTCACGCTGACTCTCCCAGGCGGAAGCGACGTTCTGGAGCAGTTGCTTGAAGCTCGGGCGACCGTACGCCGGCTCGGGCGGAAAGTAGGTTCCCACGAGGAACGGTTCGAGATTGTCGGGGTTCAGGAACGCGTTCAGCGGCCAACCACCGGACGGCCGCCCCTCGGTGGCCTGCGTGTAGATCTGGCAGGCGGCCATGTGGATCTCGTCCACGTCCGGTCGCTGCTCCCGATCGACCTTGATGCAGACGAAGTCGCGGTTCATGATCTCCGCGACCGCGGGATCCTCGAAACTCTCCCGCTCCATGACGTGGCACCAGTAACACGTCGAATAGCCGATCGACACGATGATCGGCACGTCGCGGCGACGGGCCTCCTCGAAGGCCTCCGGCCCCCACGGTCGCCAGTCGACCGGATTCCAGGCGTGTTGAAGAAGGTACGGACTCGTCTCGTCGACGAGTCGGTTGGGCGTTCGATCGCCATCGCCGGCCCGGTGGCCGGTCGCATGCTGGTTCATCTTCGGATCCGGATTCGAGTTTGAATTCACGCTGGGACCGTCGGCCGCAACGGCCCCGGCCGGCCCCGACGGGGGCCCGGACTCCGCGGCGTCACCGCAGCCTGCGAGGCTCGCGAGGCTTGCGATCGCGAGGCCCGCGATCGCCACACGACGACGACGCCATCTCCCGTCTCGCCGACACGCCATCGATCACTCCTCCTCGGAAGCGGCCTCGGAGGAACCGCCCTGCTGGTAGACGAAGCCGACCACCGCGGCGGCGAGCACGACCACGGGCAGCACCCCGGGGTGCAGGATCAACTGGTCGTGCACGCTCGGCGCGATCGACTCCGCCTGCAACAGCAGCGCGACCGCACCCATCACCAGCATCGCGGCACCGCCGACGCTCGTGAACAGGATCACCACGATCCGGAAGAAGATGAAGCTCAACAGCGCGAGGCAGATGAAACCCATGCCGGCTCCGGCCCACGCCAGATCCGACTCGGCCGGATTGAAGAAAGACCAGAGCGTTGCGCCGATGCCGGCCCCCGCGATGCCCGCGAAGACCGCGACGGTGTACTTGAGGAGCGGCGACGCGATCGCCGCGAGCAGGATTCCCAGGGCAATCGCCACCACCGTCGACTTTCCGAGGTCCTGGCTGATCATCCGACCGACGGCGAAGCCGAGCATGAGCGAGAGCATGACCACGACGATCTTGTGCCACTTGTAGCCCTTGAAGACACAGGCCGCGCCGACGCCCGTGACCACCACCGCGCCGACCAGGGGCAGCGACTCCAGCATCGCGACGATCTCGTCGGGACGCCGGACGAGGTCCAGCGAGTTCATCAAGGTGTCCCAGGTGTGGGCGAAGGTGAAATCCGCGACCTGCGCGAGGGTCATCGATGGCATGGAACCAGCTCCGGCGCGGACGAGAGGTCGCATCGACGAAACGCGATTCCCGCCCGCAGTCAGCGTTCTTCATCGGCCGACCTCCTCGTTCACGGCCAGATATCGACGATCGAACCGGCTTTTCGAGGCCCTGAGGCGGGTCCACCATGGATTCATGCATTCAGGACTCGGACGCGGGTGGCTCGGGCTTCGGCTTGCCGAGCCCCTGGACCAGAAGACCGGCGCCGGCCAGAACCCCCCAGGCGAGGAGCATGAGGAACGGGGCGGGCAGTGATTCCGTCCGGCCGTACCGCGCCCACGCCGCCCCCCCGGCCGCCATCACGAGCCAGCCGCCGAGCATGGAGGTTCCGATCGTCGCCACCGGCTTCGGAAAGACGAGCGCGAGGAGGAATCCACCGAGGCCGACCACCACCGCGGTGGCGAGGACCAGATCGAGCGTTCCCTGCGAGACGTTCGCGGTCCTCGCCTCCCACCAGTCGGGGATGCGGCCGAACGTCGCCTCCGCCATCTCACCGAGGCGGCGTCGCGCGGCCCGGATCCGGTCGAGCCCCTCGGCGGCGATGGCGTCGACCGCGGCGTCACTCACCGTGTCGATCGCCGCGTCCCGCGCCGCATCGATGGAATCACCCACCCCGCCGGAACCCGTCGAGTCCGGTGCCTGCTGGAAACGCAGGCCGGCCGGCGCCGAGTCGGCGGTCGAGGCGGGGCCGGCATCGACACCCAGCACCACCGCCGAGACGAGGAGCACCGCCCCGCTTCCCACCACGCCCACCATCAACGCGAGCATGATGCGAGCGAAGATCGCCGCCAGCACGCCGCCAATCAACGGCATCCCGATGACCCACGCGAGCGGCGGGATGCCGACCGCGAGCATCCAGCCCGGCAGCGTCTCGTCCCGCGTGGCGCCGGCGAGCCTGATTCCGAAGATCGCGCCGACCACGCCGGCGGCGAGGATCACGCACGGACGAAACAGACGCCCGCCGAACAGCAGCAGCACCAGACCGACGCCGGCGACCACGCCGAGCGTGAGGGGTTCGACCGACGCCCAGTCGCCGACGGCGGGGTCCGGAATCGCACCGAGTTGATCCGGGTCTTCTTCCACGTTCATCGACATCGACCGAATCGACGCCCCGGCGACAGCGGCCACCCGGGACGTCTCACGACTTTCCCGTACTGTTCCCGGTATGAGCGACGACCCCGCCGGTGATCCCCCGCCCGATCTCGACCACCTTCGGACCCTGATCGACGACCTCGACCAACGTCTCGTCGAGCTCCTGAACGAGCGGGCCCGGGTGGTGGTGGACGTCGGACGGGCGAAGCATGGCGACGGCACGCCGATCTACGCCCCCGACCGCGAGTCCGCGGTGCTCGGTCGCGTGCTCGCCGCGAACGCCGGCCCGCTCCCGGAGCGCACGCTCGAAGGCATCTGGCGGGAGCTGATGTCCGGCTCCTTCCGCCTCGAGCGCCCGCTTCGCATCGGTTATCTCGGGCCCGGGGGGTCGTTCAGTCACCTCGCCTCCCTCCGGCACTTCGGCTCGGGCACCGAACTCGCGCCGATGACCGCGCTCCGCTCGGTGGTCGAGGAGGTCATGCATGATCGGGCCGACTACGGGCTGGTCCCCTACGAGAATTCGATCGGCGGGTCGATCACCGAGACCCTCGACGCGATCGCCGAACTCGACGCGCCGGTCTGCGCGGAGTCCATGATCTCGATCGACCAGTCGCTCATGGCGAACTGTCCCACCGAGGAGATCGAGGCCGTCGCGAGCAAGCCGGAGGCGCTCGCCCAGTGCGGGCGTTTCCTCGCCGCCAATCTTCCGAACGCCGAGATCGTCGAGACCACGAGCACCTC
>JAACEA010000439.1 GCA_009936695.1 Planctomycetia bacterium | reverse complement strand
CCGCCCGTCGAGATCGATGGATCGAAGATGCGGTATTCGAACTTCGGTTATGCGATCGCCGCCGCGATGGCGGAGCGTCGGACGGGTCGCGACTGGGAGTCGCTGTGTCGGGAACTCCTGTTCGATCCGCTCGGGATGTCCCATGCGGGGTTCGGTGCCCCGGGATCGATGGAGACCGTCGACGAGCCACGCGGTCACCGAAACGACGTTCCGATCCCGCCATCCCCGTTCGCGGACAATCCGCCGGCGATCTCCGCCGCAGGCACCATCCACGCGACCATGACCGACTGGTCGAAGTTCCTCGCAGCCCACCTCGATGCGGCTCGAGGCGAACCGGGCTCGTTCGATGCCGGTCGTCTGCGGGCGCTGCAGCGTCCGGCCGACGGCGGGGACTACGCATCGGGATGGGTGGTGGTCCGACGCGACTGGACGAAGGGTCCCGTGCTGATGCACAACGGAACCAACACGCTCTGGTTCGCGGTGGTCTGGATGGCACCCGCGCGGGACTGGGTGATGGCGGCGGTCACGAACGCCGGCGGACCGAGTGCCGCGAAGGCGTGCGACGCGGCGATCGGCGTCCTGATCGGTGAATTGCGCCGACTCGAGCAGGCCGACGCGATCCCCCCGCCGGAAAAGCCCGAAACCGGATCCGGTTCGGGGTGAGATCGGCGTGGGGGTGGTAGGGTCCGGGACGGAGGCTCTCATGAACGACCGCATTCGATCCATCCTGATTCCGCTGATCGCCGTCGTCCTGTCGACGGCATCGAGTCCGGCCGACGCTCAGCCGCCGCCCCAGCGATGGACGACCTCCGGCACGGAACTGAAGCCGGCCGCCGATTCGCTTCCAGTCGCCGAGACCCGGCCGATACCGAGATCGGAGATCGAGTCGGGGCTTGCGATCTCCGGTCGCGGCACGCCGTTCATCATCGCGCCGCGGATCGACGGGATCCCCGGGGGACTGGCGACCGATGCCGTCACCCTCGAGGCCTGGGTCTCGATCGACATGCCCACGCAGTGGGGTGGTGTCGTCGGGGCGCTCCAGGACAACGGCGCGGCCGAGACCGGGATGATCCTCGGCTATGGCTACGAAAAGCCCTACTTCGGAATCTCGAGCACTGGTCTCGACGACGAGGACGGGCGGATCACGTATCTCGAGTCCTCCACGCCCTACACGATCGGGAAGTGGCATCATCTCGTCGGCACCTACGACGGGACGACCATGAATCTCTACATGGACGGGGAGAAGGTGGCCGAGAGCGTGGACCAGTCCGGCCCGATCCGATTTCGTGGTGATGAACCGCTGGTGATCGGCGGCTACCTCGACCGGAACGAGGATCACGGCCTCGACGGTCGGATCTTCGAGGTCTCGATCCTTCCCAAGGCGATCTCGGCGGCGGATGTCCGACGCCGATTCGCCCGACATGCGGATCTCGCCGCGCTGCCCCCGGAGATCGACACGACCCTGGCGTGGATGGTGGAACCGTTCCTCGTCTGGCCGACCACCGAGGCGATGAGCGTCGTGGCGGAGACGATCGCGCCGTCCGCGATGGAGGTTCGGGTCCGGGACGAATCGGGCGACTTCCAGCGCACGTGGCGGAACGAGCAGGCCGCTCGGATCCACGAGTTCCGCCTCGACGGGCTCGATGCGAACACCAAGTACTTCTACGAGGTGGTGGCCGACGCGGGGGAGTCGTCGCTTTCCGGCGGCGTGAAGACGTTCCGCACCGCCGCCGATCGCGGGGACCCGTTCACCTTCGTCGCGATCGGGGACACCCAGTCGCAGCCCGCGGTCGTGAAGCGGATCGCGGATCTGGCGTTCGAGACGCGGCCCAGTCTCCTCGTCCACGCCGGTGACCTCGTGACCACCGGTGGTGACAAGGGGCACTGGACGAGTCACTTCTTCCCGAACATGCGACCACTCATCGAGCGGGTCGCGATCATGCCCGTGCTCGGAAACCACGAGCAGGATGCGAAGCTCTATTACGACTACATGAGCCTGCCCGAGCCGGAACGCTGGTACACGTTTCGCTACGGCGACGCCGACTTCTTCATGATCGACGGCAATCGATCACTGGCGGATCAATCCGCGCAACTCGAGTGGCTCGATGCCGCACTCGCGGCCAGCGACGCGGAGTGGAAGTTCGCGGTGCTGCACCAGCCGCCCTGGACCAGCGACTCCAACGACTACGGCGACACCTACGAGACCTCCTCGAAGCGAGGTGATCCCAACGCCCGGAACATCACGTCGCTGCTCGAAAAGTACGGGGTCGACATCTGCTTCAGCGCTCACGTCCACGACTACGAACGGACGTTTCCGATGGTCGGCGAGGACGTGGTGCCTTGGGACGAGGGTGGCGTGATCTACGTGACGACTGCCGGCGGCGGCGGTTACCTCGAGGATTTCGATCCCGCGAACACCACTTTCGGACATCGGAAGGCCAGGCGGCACCACTTCGTCTACTGCGGGATCCACGACGGGATCCTCGAATTTCAGGCGATGGACGAGGAGGGGCGATTGTTCGACGTCATGAGCCTCGACAAGCGTGACGGTCGAAGGTCGGTGGCGAGAGCCGCCAGAAGAGGTGTCGAGATCGCGCCGAGGAAGCCGACCTGGCGGGATTCGCCCGCTGACGACCGGTGATTCATGCCGGTCGCATGTGCGTCCGACCGGGTGATGCGGAGTTCAGGCGAAGAGCGAGCGGACGATGCCGATCGGATGGATTCGTCGTCGGGTTCTTCCGCCTTCGAGCCGAAGCGTGAACACGGTCGTTTCTCGAACCCGAACGGCGATGGATCCGGATTGCCGCCGAGGCGGGTCCGGGACCCTCACGCCGAGGTTCGACGCGGCACGGCGGAGCCGGAGCAGCGGCGCCCACGAGGACGCGTCCACGGTGAAGCGGTCGTCTTCACCGTGGATGCGGATCTCGTGTCTGCCGACGGAGGCGGTGAGGTCGGCCTGGATGTGGAGTGGCTGGATCACTGGCCTTCGTGCGTCTTGGTCCGGATGCGCATCGTGCCGTCGAGCTTCCAGGGTGCGTGCTTCGCGCCATCGCCGGTACCGCTCGGGATGTGAATGCTCATGTCCTCGAAGGTGTAGATGATCTCGGCGTTCTTGCCCGTGAGTTGTTCATAGAGGCCGATCGCGAGCTCCGGCCAGGTATGGGTTCCGTTGTCCGACATGCTGATCTCCAGTGTTTGCGGCATCGAAACCACTCGACCATCGGGTCGAATGATCGCGCCGAAGACGAGTTCGTCGGAAAGCCCATCGGGATTCAAGGAGGCGAGACGGACCCGGTCGTGGTCGATGATCGAGACCCCGATGTCGATACCGGCGCGTCCACCTTCCGGTCGAGCGCGCGGATCCGCAGGGACCGGAAGTCGACTTCGACGTCCATGTTCGCGTGAAGTTGCAGGGCGAGGTGCCCGCGACGGCGTCCCGGGTCGTCCCGCAGGCTCGCGGTCGGATAGCCGTCGACGAAGACATCGACGTCCCCGCCCACCGCGCGGACCCGCATCTCCAGCCACTCCCCGCTGCGGGAACGCATTTCCTCGATCATCGCGGGGTCGGGCTTGATCACCCAGCCGCGACCGCGGGTCTCGTAGAGGCCGCCGACCTCGGGGGTGGGGTCGATCTCGGCCTGGAAGCCGCTCACGCCGATCGCGTCGCCCAGTTCTTCGACCCGGTGATAGAAGCCGGAGTCGCCCTTGTTGATGCGAAAGGAGAGGACGGCTTCGAAGTCGTCGTACTCGCGGTCCGTGACGAGCAGGCCGTGGCGGGGATCGTCCTTGGTGATGCGCCCCTCGAGCACCCCGTCGTTCCAGGTCCAGGTGCCACCGGGCAGGACGTGCCATCCATCGAAGGAATCCGGGACGAACAGTTCGGTCCAGTCGTCCGCGACCCAGTCGTGGTCGCGATCGAGTCCCAGCATCCGCCGATTGACGCGACGGAATCGGATCTCCTCGTAAGGGTGGTTCACGCCCGCCTCGTAGAGGCACGCAAACCCCGCAAGTCCCGCCCGGCCTCCGACCGTCGCGAGCGAGGAGTACGCGGACGGTCCGCCGTGAAGGACATTCCCCTTCGACCAGGTGTGACCGCCGTCCCGACTGCGGCGGATCGTCAGGTTGGTCCGCCCACTCGGATTCGCGGGGTTGGAGAAGACGAGCACGCGGCCATCGTGTGAAGCCACCATGGAAGCCTGGCAGATGGGTTCGGGCAGAGCCGGATCCCTGGTCACGACGCTCCAGGTGTCTCCTCCGTCGGTGGAGCGTGAGAGGGCCCGAGCCCGCTTCGAGCGATCGTAGTTCCGCATGTTCAAGAGGAGTGAACCGTCCTCGAGTTCCGCGACCGCGCACTCGTTCACCTGATGCGAGGGAGTCCGGCCCGCGATCTTCCAGGTTCTCCCGTGATCGTCGCTTGCGATGCAGTGCGAGTAATAGTGTTTCGTTCCGGCTTCGATGTGGTCGCAGGGAATCAGGAGTCGACCCGCCTTCGGGCCGGATCGAAGCTGGATTCCGTTGCCGGGGCCGGTGGCGTACCACGTCCAGTCCGGGCGCTTGGTGGTCGAGGTGATCTCGCGCGGCTCGCTCCAGCTCGCACCGTGGTCGTCGCTGGTCAGGACCCAGACGGTCCTGGTTCCCTCGGAAGTCCCGGCGATGATCTCGGATTCGTGATCGTGTCCGAGGTTTCGAGTGGCCAGAAGGTGGATGGTGCCGTCGGACCAGTCGACGACCGGGCAGGGATTGCCGCAGGTGTTCGCGCCGTCGTCCCAGACGACCTCCAGGTCACTCCAGGTGTCACCTCCGTCACCGCTTCGTCGAAGCACCAGATCGATGTCGCCCGAGTCGCCGCGGCCGCCGACTCGCCCTTCGGCGAAGGCGAGCAGGTCACCGTTGCGGGCTTCGATCAGGGCGGGGATCCGAAAGGTGTCGTAGTCAGGGCCACCGGCCCGGAAGATCGCGAGATCGGTTTCGGGCGGGTCGGCGACGCCCCCTTCGATCGAGACCGGGGCGAGGCCTGCGAGCAGGACGAAGGTGAATCCGCCGAGGCGAAGCGTCCTTGGAAGGCTTGTCATGGTCAGATCCTCCAGGGGGATCCTAGATCATGGGGGAAGGGAGCCGGCGTTCTCCGGCGTCCAGCGAAGGTGTGGTGGCGACGACGTTTCCGGTCATCGGGGATGGGGGCCGGCAGAGGAACCCCGCCGTGCCGCATCACGATTCTCCGGGCGAGGAGCGCGAGCGTCCTACCGCCCATGCGTGTGCCGACAGACGCGGAAGCCTTGAAAACAAGAGCTGTGATTCGCCAGTCACGGCCGAACAAGTGTTTGGCGGCTTTTCGGTGAAGTGGCTCAAAACGCTTGGGGAAAACGCTTGTTCGTACCCAGAGCGCGATCTAGATTTGGGGCGGCCGAGCGACAGCCTCGGAACTCCACGCGTCCTGCTCCGGCTTTCGACCCCCGTTCGTTTCCGGATGCTTCCAAACCCCGTTTCTAGAAATCGGAGAGAAAGATATGAGCCGAACGACTCGTTTCACCCGACTCGCAGCCTTTGCGGGTGTCGCCATGCTCGGCGCCGCCGCACACGCCGGTATTGAGGGCGATGATTGCGAAAGCGCCATCGAAATCATGCCGAACACGTCGTACGCCTTCAACACCGCCGTCATGAACCCGAGCTTCGTGGTCGGTAGCGATGCCCAGTGCCAAGGCACGTTCCTCAACTGGTTCTCGAGCCAGCGGGACGTCTGGTACACCTGGACGCCCGACTCGGACGCCTCGGTCCTCTTCACGACCTGCGACACGAGCAGCTACGACACCTCGATCATCATCTACGAAGGTGGCTGCACGACCGGCGACCAGATCGCCTGCAACGGTGACTCGGCGGACGACACCGGTTGCCAGCAGTACCACGCGTCGGTGCTCGTCGACGTCACCGCCGGCAACACCTACTACATGCGTATCGGTG
>JAACEA010000053.1 GCA_009936695.1 Planctomycetia bacterium | reverse complement strand
GCCGGCTTCGAGGAAGGTCTCGTGGATTCGCTGGATCATGTCCGGACGGGACTTGGTCAGGATCTCGGAGCAGTTCTCCCGACCGAGCCAGTCCTCCGTCCGGCAATCGGGGCACGACTGCAGACTCGTGCCCATTGCGCCGTCGAGCACGAGAACTCGATTCTGGAGTGCCTGAGTCAGTGTTGATCGCGACATGAGAACGGGGCTCCTCGGAAATGAAATCTCGCCGGAGGTGGAATCGGACGTTTTCAACTGCCTCCCCCGTCTTCTACATAGGATAGCCTTTAAACCGTTCATCCGGATGAACGGATTAATGGGGCCCGCAATTTGGCCAATATTCCTCTAAATCGGCAGCCCGGTACGATGTGCGACCGCCGAAGCCGGTGCCGAGTCGCCCGGGGTGTGATTTTGGTCGAGGTTCTGGAGTCCCTGCATGCCGTTTTCTGATCTCCGGGTCTCCGGACGTTTGATCACCCCCCTGCTGCTGACGGCCACCCTGATGGGCTGCCAGCCGGGCCAGCCCACGAAATCCGATCCCGCCGGCACGAATCCGAACGGGAACGACACTGCCGCAGTCCGCCCCGGCTCCCCACCGGCGGCGGCGTACGCGACGTTCGACGTGGTCTGGGAGACGATCGAAGAGCGGCACTTCGATCCCGAGCACAACGGCGTCGATTGGGACGCCGTTCGCCTTGAGTATCGACCCATGGTCGAGGACACCCGAACCGAGGCCGAGGTTCGAGCCGTCCTCTCCCGCATGATCAGCGAGCTTGGTCAGTCGCACTTCGTGATCATCCCCGCGCCGGACGAGACCGACGAACCGATGGTCGACGACGATCAGGACGACGAATCGACCGGAAGCGTGTCCTCCACCGAGATCGCGTCGGGAACGACCTCCGAAGCGACGTCCACCTCGAACCCCGAGCTCCCCCGCCCCGCGGCCCCCGAAGACGACTCGACTGAAGGCGATCGTGGTGACACCGGAATCCGGCTGGACTGGGCCGACGACGAACCGACCGTCGCGTTCGTCCGCGCCGGCAGCACTGCCGATCAGGCGGGGGTCCGCCCCGGCTGGCGTCTCCAGAAGATCGACGGACGTGATCCGTCCGCTCGAATCGCCGCGGTCAGACAGGCCGCCCGCGAGGCCGATGCGGCGATCGCGGACTTCGAAGCCGTGCAGATGCTCAACGGATCGATGATGGGACCGATCGGTGACTCGCGAACCTACACCTTCCTCGACGGAGACGACCAGGCGACCGAAATCGAACTCGACTTCGCCGGTGAACCCGGCGTCGCGGTGAAGTTCGGCAACCTTCCGGCGATGACCACGAGGTGCACGTCCCGGGTGCTCTCCCGATCGGAACTCGATGCATTCGGGGCGAATCTGGTCGACGGCGAACCGACGCCGCAGATCGTGCTGCTCACGTTCAACGTCTGGATGTTCCCGATCATGCAGCCGATCGCGGCGGCGGTCGACGCGCACCGCGACGCCGACGGATTCATCATCGACCTCCGGGGGAATCCCGGCGGCGTCGGCGGGCTCTCCATGGGCGTCGCGGGCCAGTTCATGGACGAGGCGGCGAGCCTCGGCGACATGATGACCCGGGACACCACGATGCACTTCCGAGTGAACCCGCAGCGTTCGACGCCCGACGGTCGAATCGTGAAGCCCTACGCGGGCCCGCTCGCGATCGTCATCGACAACGCCTCCGCGAGCACCTCCGAGATCTTCGCCGCCGGCCTCCAGCAACTCGGCCGAGCCACGATCGTCGGTCGAAACTCCGCCGGCGCCGCCCTGCCCGCCCTCGTGATCAAGCTTCCGAACGGCGATCGATTCATGTACGCGATGGCGAACTTCACCGGCCCGGAAGGCGAGAGCATCGAAGGCGGCGGCGTGAAACCGGACCTCGAGGTCGCGCTCACCCGGGACGAACTGCTCGAGGTGGGCGACCCCGATCTCGCCACCGCCGTCGAATGGGTTCTCGACGCCGGACGAACGCGTCCCTGAAATCTCGG
>JAACEA010000052.1 GCA_009936695.1 Planctomycetia bacterium | reverse complement strand
TGGGGAAGCTGGGCTTCCAGCGTGACGAGTTGCGGGAGCGGCTGCGCAATCGAGGGCGCTCGACGTTGTCCGAGGAACAGCGTCGCCGAGTCGACGGGGGCGGCTGATGCGATCCGGACCGCCTCGCGGATGGTCGGGGAGATCGGCGAGGAGCATGCTGGTGCGAAGTTCGTAGGATGGTTCTCGGAGGAACCACCGATGCCCGGAAGATACGTACTCGCCCTCGACGAGGGAACCAGCAGCTGCCGTTCGATCGTCTTCGATCCGGACGGCGGGATGAAGGCGGTCGCCCAGACCGAATTCACCCAGCATTTTCCCCGCCCCGGTCTGGTCGAACACGATGCGACCGAGATCTGGGAGAAGCAGCTCGGCACCGCCCGCGAAGCCATCGCGAAGGCGGGTATCGACGCCTCCGAGATCGCGGCGATCGGCATCACCAACCAGCGGGAGACCATCGTGGTGTGGGATCGCTCGACCGGCGAGCCGATCCATCGGGCGATCGTCTGGCAGGACCGACGTACCAGTGACTTCACGGAGTCGTTGCGGTCGGCGGGACACGAGCCCGATGTCCAGGCCCGCACCGGCCTCGTGCTCGACCCGTACTTCTCCGGAAGCAAGCTGAAGTGGATCCTCGACGAGGTGCCGGGGGCCCGCGAGCGAGCGTCCCGCGGTGAACTCGCCGCGGGCACCATCGATTGCTGGCTGCTCTGGAAACTCACCGGCGGGGCGGTACACGCGACCGATCCGAGCAACGCATGTCGCACCCTGCTCTGGAACATCCACGAAGGAGAATGGGACGAAGCCCTGCTGACGCTGCTCGACGTGCCGCGGGAGATCCTGCCCGATGTCGTGGCGTCGAGCGGGGTCGCGGGAACCGCCACCCCGGATCTGCTCGGAGCATCGATTCCCATCGCAGGCATCGTGGGGGACCAGCAGGCCGCGCTCTTCGGGCAGCTCTGCACCCACGACGGCATGGTGAAGAACACCTACGGCACCGGCTGTTTCATGCTGATGAACACGGGAACGGTCGCGAAGCCGAGTCCCTCCCGGATGCTCACGACCGTCGCGTGGCGGATCGGCGACGGCCCCCTGGAATACGCGCTCGAGGGAAGCGTCTTCATCGCCGGGGCGGCGATCCAGTGGTTGCGGGACGGACTGAAGATCATCAAGTCGGCGCCCGCGGTCAACGAACTCGCGGGCTCCGTCGCGGACACCGGTGGCGTGATGGTGGTGCCGGCGTTCGCCGGACTCGGCGCGCCGTACTGGAATCCCAACGCCCGCGGCGCGGTGCTCGGCCTGACCCGGGGGTCGACCGACACTCATGTCGCGCTCGGCACGTTGCGAAGCCTCGCCTATCGTTCGAACGAGATTCTCGGTTGCATGACCGCGGACAGCGGGATCCCGATCGAGCGCATGCGGGTCGACGGTGGGGCGTGTGCCAGCGACCTGCTGATGCAGTTCCAGGCGGACCTGCTCGGGGTGCCGGTCGAGCGTCCGGTCGTGACCGAGTCGACCGCCGCCGGCGCGGCGTACATGGCGGGACTGGCGACCGGGGTCTGGAAGGACCTCGCGGAACTGGAGTCGCATCGTGAGATCGATCGGGTCTTCGAGCCGTCGATGGAAGCATCGGAACGATCGAAGCTCATGCACTGGTGGAAGAAAGCCGTCGAGCGGACGCTCGACTGGATGGAGGACGAGGAATGAATCGCGACTTGATGATCGAGCGACTGCAGGGTGAGGAATTCGAGATCCTCGTCGTCGGTGGTGGTGCGACCGGACTCGGGGTCGCGGTCGACGCCGCGAGCCGGGGCTACCGCACCGCGCTGCTGGAGGCGGAGGACTTCGCGAAGGCCACCAGCAGTCGCAGCACCAAACTGGTGCACGGAGGCGTTCGCTACCTCGAGCAGATGGACATCTCGCTGGTGACGGAAGCGCTTCGGGAACGCGGCATCTTCTATCGCAACGCGCCGCACATCGTCCGCGATCTTCCATTCATCGTCCCCCGATACAAGTGGTGGGAAGGGCCGTTCTACGGCGCGGGCCTGAAGGCGTACGACCTGCTCGCCGGCAAGTTGAACCTCGCGCCGAGTCGAATGCTCGATGCCGACGAGACCATCGCCGAGATTCCGAACGTGGAGAAGAAGGATCTCAAGGGTGGGGTTCGCTACCACGACGGCCAGTTCGACGATGCGCGGATGGCGACCGCCCTCGCGATGACCGCGGTCGACCATGGCGCCGCGGTCGCGAACCGGTGTCGGGTGGTCGGCCTGCTGAAGGAGGGTGATCACTGCGTCGGCGTCCGTGCGGTGGATCTCGAGGGGCCGGGCGGGGGCGTCGAGTTCGAGATCCGGGCGAAGGTCGTGATCAACGCGTGCGGCATCTTCGCCGACGAGGTCCGTCGGATGGACGAGCCCGAGTGTGATTCGGTGATCGAGCCCGCGCAGGGGGTCCACCTCGTGCTGGACCGGAGTTTCCAGCCGTCCGACACCGCGATCATGGTCCCGCACACCGACGACGGTCGCGTGCTCTTCGTGATTCCCTGGCACGGGCGCGTGGTGGTCGGCACCACGGACACCCCGATGCCCGCCGCGGATCTCGAGCCGAGGGCGCTTCCCGACGAGATCGAGTTCATCCTTCGGAACGCGAATCGCTATCTCGCCCGCGATCCCCAGCACGCCGACGTGAAGTCGGTCTTCGCCGGCCAGCGTCCGCTCGTTCATCCCGGCGGGAACACCGGGAACTCCAAGTCGATCTCCCGGAACCACGAGGTCTTCGTGAGCACCGCCGGGGTGGTCACCATCGTGGGCGGGAAGTGGACGACCTATCGGAAGATGGCCGAGGACACGCTGAAGCAGGCGACCGCGATCGGCGGGCTCGACGAGCGGCCGTGCATCACCGAGGAGCTCAAGGTCCATGGGGCCCTCGAACGTGACGATCCGGCGCTGCCGGCCCACGATCCGCATCGCATGTACGGGAGTGACGCGGCGGGCATCCTCGAGATCGCGGCGTCGGATCCGGAGCTCGCGAAACCGTTGCACGCCGATCTCCCCTACACCGGAGCGGAGATCGCCTGGGCCGCTCGGGAGGAGATGGCGCTCGATCTCGACGACGCGCTGGCACGGCGAACCCGGTCGCTCCTGTTGGACGCCTCCGCGGCGATCGAAGCGGCGCCTCGTGCGGCCGCGATCCTCGCGGCGGAACTCGGGCGTGACGAATCCTGGCAGGCGGCGCAGGTCGCGGCCTTCACCACGCTCGCTGACGGATATCGACTTGCTTGAGACGAGACGCAGCGATCGAGGAAGGACTGGTCGGTTCATGAGGCATCGAGGCTTCAGCGGCATCTCGTTCTCGTTCCTGGCGACGATCGGACTCGGACTTTCCGCATCGGTCGCCGGGGGGCAGGCGCCGCCCGCGAAACCGGCGACACCGACGGCACCGGTCACTCGGCAGGCACCACCGTGGCCGGTGCTCCTCGGGGCGAAGGTGATGCTCTGCGAGCAGAACCGTCCCGTCGCATCGCGGGTGGTGCTCGTTCCCGACGAATCGACCTACCTCGAACAGCTTGCGAAGTGGTCGCCCGCGGGGCAGTGGCCGGTGCTCTTCGAGGACGATCCCGGAACGCCCAGGTTCATTCGGGCGTTCGCGCCCGAGGAGATCGTTCGGGTTCCTCCGACCGAGCGCGTCCTGCCGGCGGATGGTGAGGCACGACGCAGGCTCGCGACCATCGTCACCAAGATCTCCTTCGGTGCGGCGGATCCCAGCGTCGCGTACGACGAGGTGTACTCGAAGTTCGGTTGGCGGCCGCCCGGCTTCGTGGTCACGTCGATGGACGATTCCGCCTGGACCGCGGCGGTCGCGATCTCCGCGGCCCGCGGCGTGCCGCTGGCGTTCGTCGACGGTGACTTCGGCAAG
>JAACEA010000438.1 GCA_009936695.1 Planctomycetia bacterium | reverse complement strand
AGGCCTCCGGACGTCTCATGGCGGAACCGCCAGCTCAGGGCGTTCACGATGGTCCCCGATTTCATCGCCCGCGCGGGATGGGCGATGATGTCGGGCTGCTTGTTGAGGACGATCAGATGGTCGTCCTCGAACAGGACGTCGAGCGGGATGTTCTCGGGGGGGATCTCGTTCGAGGGCGGGGGTGGAAGCACCGCCTCGACCACGTCGCCGAGTCGCAGCCGCGTGCTCGCCTTCGGCCGACGACCGTTGACGGTCACGGCGTCCTCATCGATGAGCCGTTGCAGGGCGGTCCGGCTCATGAAGGGGATGCGGTCGACCAGATAGCGATCGAGTCGCTTCTTGAGGTCCCGGGTCAGCTCGAGCCGGACCTGCACCGGCGTGTCGTCGTCGGATCGGGTCTCATGCTGGCGGTAGATCGCGTCGCGGTCCACCTTGCCGCCGGCGTCGAAGAGCCTGTCCTCGTCGCCGTCACCGGTCCCGTCCGAGGATTCGGGCGTGGGGGACGCGGGCGGAACGGCGTCATCGGAGTCGTCGCGGTCGGTCACGGGGCCGCGGGCGTCTCGGCGGTCTCCGCTTCGGGCGTCGGCTCGGCGGCGGCCGCATCGGGGGTCTCGGCCTCCGCGTCGTCCTCGGCCTCGAACATCTCGAGCAGATCGTCCGCGGCGGGGATCGTGAAGGCTTCTTCCTCGCCGACCGCGATCACCGGGAGGTCGGCCTGCTTCGGTAGCGTCGAGTGGGCGGCGATGCCGTCGAGGTTCTCGAGTCGAGCGGACGCCTGTTCTGCCAGCGGGGGGTACTCCGGCATCGAGATCTCCGCCACTTGCTTGAGATGCGTTCGCGCCTCATCGAGCCGGCCGGCGCTTTCCGCGACCGCGGCTCGCCCGAAGAGGCCCGCGATCATCATCGGCTTGCCGGCGAATCCGGGTCGGGCCGAGGCGAGTTGGACCGCCTCGGCGAAGAACGCGTCCGCCTCCTGAAGCGTGCTCGCCTTGTCTTCGGGGGTCAGTTCGGCCCCTTCGTCACCTGCGGCGAGCCCGGGACGCAGCCCGGACCTGGCCGACTGCAGGAGAATGTCCCCGGCGGTGAGGAACGAGAGTTCCGCGACGCCGTCGACGGCCGCGTGGGTGTCGGCGACGCCGCGAAGGGCGGCCGGACTCGTCGCGGAGGCGAGTTCGGTCCATGCCGTGTCGATCGCTTGATCCTGCTTGCGGTTCCACCAGTCCCACGCGAGGAATGCGCAGGCGACGAGCAGCAGCATGAGCAGGTAGTTCATGCCGGACGTCTTGAGCCAGGCCACGAACTCGTGATTGAGGCGGGAATCGGTCAGGTCGGTGGTCTGGACCTGCTTGAGACGATCGTCCATGGTCGGGGCGCTCCACGCGGTGTCCAGTCCGTCGACCGACGACGGTGCTGGACCCCGCATGGTAGCACGCCCGCCGCCGGGTACGAGCGGCCTTCAGGATCGTGGAATCGCCGTTCCGAGTCCATCGAGGCACAGGCTCAGGCGAATCGGCGCAGACCCCGCTCAAGCCGATCGAGAGCCGCATCCAGGTACAGGGGGACCCCTTCGGTCCTCAGGAAGGCGGGGGCGCACGCGGCGATGAGGATCCGACGCAGATCCGCGAGTCGGGGGTGGTCCTCGTCCACCTCCAGCCCGAGTCGTCGTCGGGCGGCGGCCAGCAGTCGGACCGGGTTTCGTCCCTTCAGCCGTTCAGGCCGGGCCCAGTGCAGTCGCTCGAGGTAGACCGCGTCCTCCACCCAGTGTCCGGGTCGGACCTCGGCGAGATCGATCAGGACCACCGGGCCCGTTCCAGACTCGTCTCGGACCATGCCATTGGCGAGGTGAAGATCGCCATGGATCCACCCGATCGGAGCGCGATTCCGCCACTCCTCGACGAGGTCGTCGAAATCTCGGGCCACCGACTTCAGGATCTTCCGCCATCGAGTCGCTTGACTGATCTTCTGGCCACGTACCGCTTCGCGCGATCGCTTGAAAAGGTCCTCCCAGTCCTCCTGACGACTCGGACGGTCGATGGCGTGTCCCGCGGCCGCGGCTTGGAAACGGGCCGCGGCATCGGTCATCCGAAGAATGTGGTCGTCTTCCCAGTGCGTGCCGAGCGGTCCGAAGGGCAGGTGTTCGATGACGACCCAGGCGAGCTCGTATCCACCGAGCGCCGCACCGGATGCGAAGAGTCTCGGAACGGGGAGCGGGGCGGTCGTGTCCTGAAGCCGGCCGAGCCAGCGATACTCCCGCTCGCTCACGGGAAGCTTGACCACCACCTCGACCTGCTGGCCCGTCGGCTCGGTCCATTGCGCCCGGCCGGTCGCGGCGCCGCTGCGCTGCCAGTCGGTTCGGAACCATCGGATCTCGCCCAGGCGTCCTTCGAGGGTCTCCCGGAGCACCGGGCCGAGGGCGTGGCCGAGGATCGTCCGGCGCTCGTCGCTCGAAATCGAGGCCGAGGTTTCTTCCGGGT
>JAACEA010000051.1 GCA_009936695.1 Planctomycetia bacterium | reverse complement strand
TATCTCCAACATCCGCACCGAAGCCCCGGAAAAGCCCTCGATGGAACCCATGGAGCCGTCAGTCGATCGCCACGTCGAGGAATTCCGCACGGATCTCGCTGACGGAAACGAGCGATGCCAGCGGCTCACCGGGGGATCATTTCAAATCGCCGGTCAGGCGTCGGGAAGCGCCTGGACGAGCCGGGCCTCGTCCCAGACCTCGATGCCGAGATCCGCGGCCTTCTTCGACTTGCTGCCCGCCTTCTCGCCCGCGAGCAACAGATCGGTCTTCCTGGACACGCTCCCGGTCACCGTCGCCCCGAGTGCTTCCAGACGCTCGGCAAGCTCCTTCCGTCCGAACGCCTCGAAGGTCCCCGTGATCACCACCGTCTTTCCGGTGAATGGGGATTCGACGGTCTCCGGATCGTCCGCCGGGTCTCGAAAGAGGTCGCTCGCCAGCGAGACCCCGGCCTCCGCGAGTCGTCGAAACGCATCCCGCGTCGACTCCGCGGCAAGGTGTTCATGGAGACTTCGGGCGGTGATCTCGCCGAAGTCGGGCAGTTCCTCGAGCGTTTCGATCGACGCCGCCATCAACGCGTCCGCATCGGGGAATCCCCGGGCAAGCACCTTCGCGGCGCTCGCACCGATGTGACGGATGCCCATCCCGGCCAGCACCCGGGAGAGGCCCCGCGACCGGGCGACCTCGAGGCCTGCGAGGAGATTGTCCGCCGACTTCTCGCCCATGCGCTCGAGCCCGAGCAGGTCGTCGCGCTCGAGTCGGAAGAGATCCGCAAAGTGGTGCACGAGGTCGGCGTCGACGAGCTGGTCGACGAGTTTCTCCCCGAGCCCGTCGACATCCATCTGATCGCGTCCGACGAACCACTTGAGCTTCTCCCGGAACTGGGCCGGGCACTCGGAACTGGTGCAGAACAGCTTGGGGCCCTCCTGCTCGATTCCGCCGTGGCACGCCGGACAACCGGTGGGCGGCTCGATCGATCGCACACCCTCCGGTCGCTCCGCGAGGATCGGCTCGATCACCTGGGGAATGATCTCACCGGCCTTCTCGATCACCACCCGATCGCCGATCCGAAGATCCTTGCGACGAATCTCCTCGATGTTGTGGAGCGTCGCATGCCGCACCGTCGTCCCCGCCACGTGCACCGGTTCCATGGTGGCCCGCGGCGTGAGGGTCCCCCCCTTGCCGACCTGCCACTCGACCTCGAGGAGGGTGGTGACCGCCTGCTCCGCCGGATACTTGAAGGCGATCGCCCAGCGAGGCGCCTTGGCGGTCGCACCGAGTTCGGCCTGGAGATCGAATCGGTCGACACGGATCACCATGCCGTCGACGCCGTACGACATGTCCGCACGCTCGTCGCGGAACGCCTCGACCCGGGTGACGACCTCGTCGATCGATTCGAAGGCCTTCGAGTGGGCGTTCGCCGGAACGCCCCAGGATCGGATCCGCTCGAGGAACCCGGAATAGGTGCCGATCTCGACGCCGACCGTCTCGCCCCGACCATGTGCGATGAACCGCAGTCCACGACTGGCCGTCACCTTCGGATCGAGACTCTTGAGCGTCCCGGCGGTGGAGTTTCTCGCGTTGGCGAAGAGCGGCTCGCCCGCCGCCTCCCGCTCCGCGTTCACCCGCTCGAAGGAATCGTTGGGCATCACGATCTCCCCCCGGATCTCCACCACCGCGGGTGGATCGTCGACCGCAAGGCGGGTGGGGATCGATCGGATCGCCCGGACGTTCCCGGTGATCACGTCGCCGGTCGCGCCGTCACCGCGGGTGGTGGCGGAGACCAGCCGCCCGGCCTCGTATCGAAGCGAGATGGCGACACCGTCGATCTTGGGATCGCACACCAGCGTGACGTCCTCGACCTCGAGGTCATCCAGTCCCTTTCGGACCCGCTCGTGCCAGGCCAGGAGATCCTCGACCGAATACGTGTTGTCGATCGAGGTCATCGGCACGGCATGGGCGGCCGATTCGAACCCCGTCACGGGTTCGCCGCCGACCCGCCGGGTCGGGCTGTCCGGGTCGGCGAGATCGGGGTTGGCGTGCTCGAGCGCCTCCAGTTCCTTGAGCCGGGTGTCGAAGTCGAGATCCGACATGATCGGATCGGCGTCGACGTAGTACGCCCGATTCGCGCGGTCGAGCAGTTCGCGAAGCGAGGCGATCCGGTCGGCATCGCGGGTCGAATCAGTCACGGCTGATCGAACCGGGGCCCTTGCCCGCGGTCTTGTCCCAGGTGTTGTCGCCGGACCGCTTGTACTTCGTGAAACCGAGGCGATCGAGGTTCGCGTCGCTCAGCTTCGACTTGTCGGAGGCGTCCGAGTGGTTCAGGGCGAGCCCCGGCGCGGACACCAGCCGCTTCACCGGCTCGCCGGTCTCCGGGTGCTTCTTCAGGTGCGGCGCGGACATCGACTGGAACACCTCGAAGGGTTCGCCGAGGGTTCCGTCCGGCTTGATGATGGCGTATTCGTAGGTCGGCATCGATTCAGCTTCCCGTCAATCGCCGACGTGCGGCGAGGATGTCGGTCTCTCGAGCATCGCCGGCTTCGCGTTCGATCACCACGTCGATGGATTCGTCCAGCGTCGCGACCACCTCGAGGAACCGGTTCCAATCGACCGCGCCGGTACCCAACGGGACCTCGCTGCCCCAGGTTCCCGGTGTCTCGGTGGGCGTCGCATCCTTCGCATGCACCTGCACCACGTGATCGGAAAGGAGCCGGATCGCATCGACCGGATCGCCCATTCCGTAGAGGATCATGTTCGCCGGATCGAAGTTGACGCCGACATTCTCGTGGCCGAGTTCGGCGAGGGCGTCGAGCAGCGTGGCCGCGGTCTCCTGGCCCGTCTCGAGACCGACGCGAACGCCGTGATCCGCGAACACGTCGGCGAGGGTCCGGAGGCGGTCCAGCACGACGGCGCGAGCCGGATCGCTCGCCTCGTGCGGAATGAAGCCGGCGTGGAGGGTGACCAGGGGAAGCGATTCCGCGGCGGCCAGCGCGGCGACCGCGCGGGCTCGATCCAGCGTCGCCGGCCAGTGCTCGTCGGGACGAACGCCGCCGGTCGCCTTGATCGTCTCGAGCGTCGAGTAGTCCTCGCCGACCGCCTCGAGCATGCCGCTCGCGATCCGGACGCCGGCATCGCGAAGCCGAGGCATCACGTCTCCGAACGCCGCGGAATCGTCGATCACGGGCCCGAGGGCGAGCTGGATCTTCGGCACGCCGAGTCGTGCGACCGACTCCACGAGCTCGGCGGCCGTCTTCGGCTGAAGACTCCAACTGCAGACGCCGAGACGGCCGATCGGGATGGTGACGCAGGCATCGTTCATGATGCCCGATTCTACCGTCCGGCTCGGTGGCGAAGGTCCTGGAGGCGGCGACGCTTCGTCGCCGAGTCGCTCCATCAGGGCACCGGCGAGCGGATCGACCACCTTCGACGACGGCCGATGCCGCCTGGGAACCCCTTCGAGGGGGAACTCGTCGGGAAAACGGAAGATCCGCTCCATGGTCGCATCCACTGCCTCCAGCAGGCGCTCGTCGCGAACTTCGAGATACCGGTCCGATCGCAATCGCGCCCCACCTCGGCTTCGACTCGGTTCTGGCCCGGGCCCGGAAGCGCGTCTCCACCGCATCCGCGTACCGGCGGCAATCGGACAATTCCTCGGCACGGATCTCGCGTCCCCATCGGGAACGATCCCATCCGGCCGCTCGTCGTGGGTGCTCCGGGTCGACATGGCCGTGCCGACTTGCGCCCGATTCGGTCGAAGAGGGCGGTACCGGAACGAACCTCGATGTGATCAAGGTGAGTTTCCTCGCCGCCCATCGACACGAGGCGGTGAAATCCAGTTTCGGCGCTCGTCAGACGGCATATTGGACCGTCGGATCGCCCGGTGACCCCCTTCGCCCGACCGCCGGGATGCACCGGGAAGGCCCCGCTTCGTGGCGTACGCTCGCAAAGCGACCTACCATGAGGATGCATCCATCTTTGGTGCCTCCAGTCCCGATCGAACCCCTGCCGTGACCACCGCACCCGTGAATCACTCGTCCCACGACGACCCCGAGGCCACGACGCCGGCGGGCATGCTGCCGGCGAAGAAGTCGCTCGGCAAGCGGATCGACGCCTACCTCAGCCAGCTCTCCACCCGGAACAACTTCTGGCACCGGGTCTGCTCGCTGATCTGGCTCCCCTTCGCCTTCAGGAGCGGCATCACCCTCCGCCGAATCGATGCGAAGAGTTTCACCGCGGTCCTCCCCTATCGACGCTTCAATCGCAACTGGTACAACGCGATGGCCGGTGCCGCCCTCCTCGGGAACTCCGAGGTCGCCGCGGGAATGTATCTGTTCGCGGAATGCGGCAGCGACTACGAGGTGATCTGCAAGCGGATGGAGTATCGATTTCTTCGTCCGTGCTACGGCCCCGCCGTCTACCGCGTCGCCAACGCCGAGGACGTGAAGCGGAAGGTCGAAGAGGGCGGCGAATTCAACATCGCCCTCGAACTCGAGATCAGCCAGCAGGTGAACCGCCGCGCGAAGAGCCGTGACCTGAAGGTCGGTCGCTGCGCCATCACCTTCCACTGCACGCCGAAGGACCTCGCCGAGCAATTGCGCCAGAAGCGTCGTGCCCGGCTCGAGCGGAGCACCCCCGCAGAATGAGCGTCGAGGCGTCGCTTCGATCGCCTGCAGGTCCGGCCCGCGGTGGACTCGCCGCCACCGCCGGATGGGGCTTCTACTGCGCCTGCAGCTGGACCTGGTGCATCGGCATGTTCCTGCCGGTGATCCTGCTCGGTCGCTTCGGATGGGCCGGGTTCCTCGCCTTCGCGATTCCAAACCTGATCGGCTGCGTCGGCTTCGGCTACGTGTTCGATGCGGACCGCAGCCGCCGATTCGCCACCGCCCATCCTCTGGCCATCCGATGGTTCAGTCTCGCGACGATCGCCTTCCAGATCTTCTTCATCGGCTGGACGTCGTCCATGTTCATCTTCGCGCCCGACGCCGCGAGCGAGGCCGATCCCGCCGCCGCGGGGGTCGCCCGTGACGTGCTGACCTGGCCCGTCCTCGGGGTCATCCTGACCTGGACCGCCGGCGCCGCCGCGGTCTCGGCCCGCGGCGACCTCTTC
>JAACEA010000437.1 GCA_009936695.1 Planctomycetia bacterium | reverse complement strand
GATTCCACCCGACCATCTGGATGCTGCGGACGCCGTCCGCGTTGATCCACTCACCCATCACCATGTCGACGCCCGGCAGGGGCGTGGTCCAGTTCACCATCGCTTCGGGCAGGTCGCCACCGCTGGCTCGCCAGTAGCCGGTCACCCATTCCCAGGGCGACGAAGCGTCGGCGGCGAATCGATCGCCGAGGGCGGTCTCCATCTCGGCCTCGAACGCCCCGGCGTCGAAGTACTGGAACTCCTCGGTCACCCGGTCGCCGTCCCACTGGTAGGCCAGGTGGACCATGGCGTCGAACGGTTCGTCGGTGGTGCGGTTGATGCCGCGCCAACTCGCCCAGACGTGCGTCCAGACCTCGCCGTTCGAGTATTCGCTGGTCTGGATGAACATCGGCTCCACCGTGATGTCGCGGAAGCCCTCGTGGTGCATCTTGACGAAGTCGTACCACTCGTCGAGCCCGAAGCTGTCCGCCGCGGCCTTGGAGTTGGGATGGAACCGGACGTCCTCCGCGAAGAACGCCTTGGCGGGTCCGAAGTCACCCTCGGCGTAGGACTTCAGGAACGACGCGGTCTTCGCAGACCGTTCGTCGTCGATGGTGGTGGTGGGATTCTCGACCGGCGCATGCACGTGATCGTGGCCATGATCGTGCTGACCTTCGTTCGATGTCGGTGCGGTGTTGCAGCCGACGAGCGACGCGAGGCCGACGAGAAGCAGGGTGGAGACGGGATTGACGCTGGTCATGAATCTGTTCCGAATCTGAGGTGGGGAGGATCTGAGGCGTTCGAGAGATCGGGGTGCGCCCCGAGCATCATCAGTCGATCTGGTAGACCTTGAGATGGGCGGTGTCGGCTCGCAGGTCGACGTCGATGTGGACGATCACCTGATCGCCGTTGCTCACGTCGTCGAGCGTGATCATTCGAAGGTCGCCGCCATTGCGTCGCCAGACTCCGGCGATCTTGCCGGCGAGCATCGTGCCGTCCGCGGCGAGCGCGCGTCCGTCCGCCGTGACCATGCCGCGAGCATGTCGATCGTCGCCGTGGCCCGGCGTGAGGGTGTAGTCGACCCACACGTCACCGAAGCCCGGGAGCCTCCCGCGCATGTTGAGCGTGCCGTGATCCTCACCGAGGTTCACCGAGGTGATCTTGAAGTCGCCTTCGGCCACGAGGTTCTTGAATTCCATGGATCTCGTCTCACTCCGTGTCAGAATGTGTTGCGGTCGGCACCGTACGCCGACGAAGTCGGAACATATCCGAGGTCGACATCCTACACCCTTCGGAACGCGTGAAGAACAGGTGTTTCACCGAGGGACTCCTGGTTTTCGTAAACGATCGAATCGATCAAACATTCGTTCGCGACGTGCGATTCGGCATGATGCGGCCGTCGCCGGGGGGCGAGCGGGATCGCCTAGACTGGCAATGCCGAATTGGAGCTCCGACATGAGATCCCTCCACGCTGTCTTCACCATCCTGGCCCTCGCCGCATTCCCCACCAACCTCGCGGTGGGGGATGACGAGCTCGCGGTCCCGCCGGCCCTTGAGGCGCAAATCGACGCGGCCCGGACCGTCGGCCCGTTCGACGTCGAGCGGGTCCGGGAACGCGACGGCCTGCGGAACGGCCCGGGGTATCGCGGGGCGACGATCTATCACCCGGTGAAGAAGGTCGAGGCCGACGGGGAAGCGACTCCGGAACCACCCGCGCGGTCCGCCGGCGTGGTGCTCGTTCCCGGGTTCATGGCGTCCGAACGAAGCATGTCGCGATGGGGGCCGTACCTCGCGTCGCACGGATACGTGGTGATGACGATCGGCACCAACGGCCCCGGCGACAATCCAGACGCCCGGGGCGCTGCGCTCGTGGACGGCATGGTCACCCTGCGGGCGGAGAACGAACGGCCGGAGTCACCGCTCTTCGGCCGCCTCGACCCGGATCGCATCGCAGTCGGAGGCTGGTCGATGGGTGGTGGCGGCGCCCAGGTCGCGGCGACGCTCGACCCGTCGATCAAGGCCGTGCTCGCCTTCTGCCCGTGGAAGCCGCGGCCGCTGGTCACGCATGACGTGCCGGTGTTCTTCCTCGCGGCGGAGAAGGACCGTCCGGCACCGGTCCAGAAGCACGCGTTGCCGCATTTCGAACGACTTGACGACGCGACGCCCAAACTTCTCTACGAAGTCCGCGGTGCGGGGCACAACCTCCCGATGAATCCGCGATACGCCGATGGGGACGTCGGGCGATTCACGCTGGCGTGGCTCAGGGTGTTCGTCGACGGCGACCCGTCCTGGCTGCCCCTGCTCGAGGCCCGTCCCGAGAACGCCTCACGCTTCCTGATGGAGGCGATGCCGACCGCTGCTCCGTCGCCTGCCGAGGTGATGCCCGAGAAAGACGCGGCTTGAAGCCGGGATCGCCTCGCGGGCGCTGCGCCGGGTTCAGTCGATCAGCCAGATCTCGTGCCGATACGACCCGCTGGGAAGCGGGGTGCTGACGACTTCACCCATGGCGCCGCTGAACCGCCCGGTCCCGCCGAGGATCGCACGGTAGATCGGGGTCCGGGATTCGATCCTCTTGGTGGGATAGGGGTGGGCTCCGCCGATCACGAGGGAATCGGGCGAGTCGTTCCAGTTGAGTTCGATCATCGTCATTCGATGCTCGACGTCTTCGTCCGGGCCACCTCGCCTGGTGATCTGCATGGTGCCGTTGCAGGTGCCGATCGTCTTCCCGCCGGGTCCGTCGAGCGTTTCAAGATCGGCGTGCCATCCGACGATCGCGTTCACGCCCGCGGTTTTGCGCTCATCGTTGCTCTGGAGGATCGTCGGCGGGGCGTTGTAGACGACCATGGTGGGTTCACCCGGGTCGATCGTGGGCCCGCCGCTGGTGGACGCACAACCGCCGGCGAGCGTGGCAGTGACGAGGGCGGCGGCGGCGATGACGAGGCGGATGGAACGGATGGGGTCGAGCTGCATGGGATTCTGATCCAGGATGAGGTGCGGATGACGATTGATCGATCATCGATGGAACGATGTGAGCCGGTTGTTCGAAGTGGCCGCTCCGATCAGTCGAGCAGGAAGAGATCGACGCGGAACCAGTCGCCTCCTTCGGGCGTCACGGTCGCGACACCCGGTCGATCGAGGAATCGACCGCTGCCGCCGATCACCGGACGTCGGCATTCGTTGATCAATCGACCGCCCTCGTTGGCGTAGTCGTGCAGACCGCTCCAGACGATCTGGTCTTCGGAATCGAACCATCTCAGATTGAAGTTCGACGCGCGGAACTCATGCAGCTGGTCGTCGCCGAGATCGTGCTGGGGACTCGTGGTGACGTTGAAACCACTCGCGATGCCGATCTTCGGCGAATCCTTCGGGTCACGGCTCTCGGGAAGATCGGCGTGCACGTCCGCCCACCAGGTGGTGAGGTCGCCCTGGCTGGGGCCGGAAGCCGCGAGATCGCATCGACTGAGTCCGCCCTCGTGGCAGTAGACCGTCAGGGTCGGCTCGGTCGGCAGGGTTCGGGAGGTCGTGGTGGCGCATCCCGCAGTGGCGGCGACCAGCAAGGCGGTGATCGTTCGGGCGAGGATCTTCAAGTCTCTTCTCCTGATGAAAAGGTCGGCGGTCGGGTGAATCTCCGCGAGACCGTACCTCATTCACGCTTTCGGAACTGCTTTCGATACAGATCCCGGATCACCTCGGCTTGTCGCGAGGTGAAGCCGTCGCGCTTGCTCGCGGCGGCGGACTGGTCGATGCGCTCGACCCAGTCACGCTGGGCTTCGGTGAGTCGCGGCATCACGGTGTAGAGCGCCTCGATCATGTCGGGGATCTCCGTCGCCCGTCCGGCGAGCGCCTCCTGCCGCCGTGCTTCGCGGTCCGCGGATTTCAACGACCGCTTCTCCCGGGCGAGCTTCGCATCGCCATGCTGGGGGTAGCGACGTCGGTCATCTTCGGTGAGGCGATTGAGACTGCCGTTGCGCTCGGTCCGATCGAGGGCGTCCAGCCACGCGTACCGGGCGGCTCGGTCGGGGCGCGACTTGAGATGATC
>JAACEA010000436.1 GCA_009936695.1 Planctomycetia bacterium | reverse complement strand
GTCCGATCAACCTGATCTGCATCGTGGTGCTGCTCGTCGGCGTGCCGGCCCGGGTCGCCCGCCATGAAATCCACCATCCCGACCACGTCGCACCCGCCCGCTACGTCGATCTTCTCGCGAGCAATCGCGCGCTGCTTCCGCTCGCCTACGCGCTGATCGGGGCGTTGAGCCCGCTCATGCCCTACCTCCTCGACGATCTCGAGGCGTCGATCTGGTGGCAGACGCCGCTTGCCGCGACGTGGATGTTCGCGCGGGTGGCGGGCATCGCGATCCTGCGTCGATGGTCATGGTGGCATGGTCGTTGGAGCGCGACGCTCCTCGGCGGCTTCCTGTTGATCGGTGGCTACGTCGCGGTCGTCGCGGCCCCGAACATCACCGCCATCGTGCTCGCCCTGATCGCCTTCGGACTCGGACAGGCCGTCGTCTACTACGCCGCGATGTACTACGTGATGCGGGTCGGCGACGCGGACGTCGATGCCGCGAGCACGCACGAAGGACTGATCGGTGTCGGGTACGGCGTCGGTCCCGCCGCGGCCCTGGTCGGCGTCACGGTGGGTGGCGTGACCGCGGTCATCGCGGCCAGCCTGGCGCTGCCAGCGGTCACGCTCTGGCCGGCGCTTCGACCCTGGCTGCGGGGAAGACGGGCCGAGCGCGAGGAAGGCTGACCGGCGGCCACGGCCTCACCCGGTGGGAGGCGTGCCGTCGAGCTGAAGTCGAAGGCAGGATTCGAGGTCCGGGGTCTCGAAGCGGAAGCCGTGGCCGGAGAGCACCGCCGGCGTCGCCTCGACGCCCTCGAGCAGGAGCGGGCCCGCCATGCGCCCGAAGAGGATCTTCGCGGCGAACGCAGGCATCGGCGCGATCGCCGGACGCCGAAGCACGCGACCGAGGGTCTTCGCGAAGGTTCGCTGATCGACCGGCTCGGGTGCGGTCGCGTTCACCGGCCCCTCGTACCGATCGTCCACCACGAGTCGATGCAGCACGCCGAGGAGATCGTCCATCCCGATCCAGCTCAGGCCCTGACGGCCGGAACCGAGCGGACCACCCGCCCCCAGTCTGAACGGCGTCAACATCTTGGCGAGCGCCCCGCCCTTGGGTGTGATGACCACACCGATGCGAGGATGCACCACGCGAATGCCCGCCTTCCGCGCGGCGTCCGCGGCTTCCTCCCACGCGATGGAGACTTCGGAAAGGAAACCGTCGCCCGCCTTCGCCTTCTCGTCCACGCGTTCGGACCGGTTCCCGTAGTACCCCACGGCGCTGGCCGACACCAACACCGGAGGCGGGTGCTTCATGTTGGCCAGGGCCGTCGCGAGCATCCGCGTGCCGTCGATCCGTGAATCCTTGATGACCTTCATGCGGTCCGACGTCCAACGCCGATCCGCGATGCCGGCCCCCGCGAGATGCACGACCGCGTCCGCACCATCGAACGCGGACACGTCGATCTCACCACTGGCCGGGTCCCAGTGGTACTCGCCAGCGCTCGCGTCCGGCACGCGGCGCACGAGATGCCGGACCGTGTGCCCGCCCGTTCGCAGGAATGCCGTGAGCTGGGTGCCGATCAGGCCGCTCCCACCCGTGATGACCACCGTCTGCGGCGCGACATCACCGGCGTCCGCGTGCCGACGCAGATCGGCCGCGGTCCGGTAGTGGCGGTACCGGAACATCTTCGCCAGGTCACGACGCACCAAGCCAGCTCCGAGGCCGCCGAGCGGTCCCATGGGCATTCGGTACGCGATCGAATCACGAAGTCGACCGGACGATGCGTCGCCCTCGGTCCCGAAGAACTCGTGACGATGGTGCCAGGCGCCGAACGGCCCCGACACCTGCACGTCGATGAACCGCTCCCCGGGCACGGCCTCCTCGATCCGGGCCCGCCATCGCTTCCGGACGAACGGGGCGATCGGCACCGAGAGCACCGTCTCGACGCCGGGGCGAAGCGGGCCGGAGTCCTCGATGACCCGGACGTCCTGCCACGGGGGAAGAAGCCGGTCGAGCGCTCCCGCCCGGAAATGCCAATCGGCGATCTCCTTCTTCGACGCCGCCATCCCGGACTCGCAGCGGAAGGTCCGGTCACCGGCATCGGTGCCGTGTTCGATTCGTGGTTGATCCGGCACGGGGGCTCCCTGCGTGATTCATGACGGCCGGCGGCCGCGGTCTGACTTCGCCACGGACGACGGTCCGGACGCACTGCGTTGGAAAAGCCGCTCCGTCTCCGGAAAACCCCCTCCGTGGCGTCAAGACCCTACCATTGACGCATGCCAGTCACCGACATCGAGACCCGGATCAAGGCCCTGCTCGCCGATCGACGCGCCCGCCTCGACGCGGCCCTCGCCAGCATCGACGCGGATCCGGACTCGATCGTCCGCCTCCTGCAGGCGCTCGACTCGACCGTTCGACGCGGTGGCACCGTGTTCACCTGCGGCAACGGTGGCTCGGCCGCCGAGGCCCTGCATCTGGCCGAGGAACTGATCGGCCGATACCGGGGGGATCGCCCTCCGATCCGGAGCATGTGCCTCAACGCGGATCCGACCGCCCTGACCTGCATCGCCAACGACTTCGGCTTCGAGGCGATCTTCGCCCGTCAGGTCGACGCGATGGCCACCGACCAGGATGCGCTGGTCATCTTCTCGACCTCGGGCCGCAGCCCGAACCTGCTCGCCGCCCTCGAGGCGGCCCGGGCCCGGAACGCGACCACCATCGGCTTCCTCGGGGGAGACGGCGGCGAAGCCCGTACCCTCTGCGACGTCTCGGTCGTGGTCGGGGGGCAGGACTCCGCCGCGATCCAGGAGGTCCATCAGTTCCTGATGCACGCGTGTTGCGAGCAGTTCGAAACCGATTCGAACGCCTGATCCAGCGTCCGCCCGAGTCCCCTCCTCCTGCCGACCGAGTACACGATGCCGAATTCATCCTCCACCTCCGACCGAGGCTCGATCATCGGGACCCTGCTGGTCCGGATCCTGATCCCGCTCTGGGTCCTCGCCGGCGCGAGCGTCAAGCTCTACACCCTGAATCCCAAGCTGCTGCCCGAACCGGTGCTGCTCGTGGTCCGGGACTCGGCCCGCCTCTTCGAAGTCACGGACCTCAACTGGTGGCTGGGGTTCTCGCTCCGGTCGATGATCGGCGTCGAGATCATGCTGGCACTGGTGATGTTCGCATCACCGCGGCTCGCTCGTTTCGCCGCGAGTTTCATTCTCACCGTGTTCCTCGCGGTGCTCGTCGCGACGATGGCGATGGCCGCGAGTCGGGATGGCATCAGCGCCATCTGGAGCGGAAGTTGCGGGTGCTTCGGCTCCGTGAGCCCCCCGCCCCTCGGCATGTTCGCGATCGACGCGCTGCTGCTCCTCGGCGTGATCTTCCTTCGACCGATCCGGGAGGCCGCCACCCCCGCTCGACTCGGATCCGTCCTCGCGGCGGCGGCCATCGGATTCGGCCTCGCTTTCAGCGTCCCCTCGCCGAAGATCACGATCGCCATACCCGCGACCCCCGCGGTCGACGAGACCACGAGTCCCGCCGGCCCCGGAGCGGTCACCGAGGCCACGGGCTGGGGCGCGGCCGCGACCGAACTCGAGCCGTTCTACGTCGCTGATTTCGCGAGCTGGGTCGGCTCTCCGCTTTCGTCGCAGACGCTGGCGAAGCTCATCTCGCGACCGCTCCCCGACTGGATCGACACCGATCGATTCCACCTCGTGCTCTATCGCGAAGACTGCGAGCACTGCCACACCCTGCTCGAGGACCATTTTCTCGGCCCGCTCGAGATCCCGACCATCGCGGTCGCGGTCCCCGACATCGATCCCGCCAACGCCCTTTCCATGCCGTGCGAGGAGTGCCTGCTGCACACCTTGCCGGAAGGTCCCCAGTACGTCATCTCCACGCCGGTGCTGATGACGGTGGAAGGTGGCACGGTCCTC
>JAACEA010000435.1 GCA_009936695.1 Planctomycetia bacterium | reverse complement strand
GATTTCATCGAACGTGGCTCGAAGTCGATCGGACCGATCCTTCGATTCGCGGACCACGAACACGCCCAGTCGATCCTCAACACCCCGCCCACGTTCGCGGTCCGAGTGATCGGATTGATGGCGGAGTGGACCGAAGCCCAGGGCGGTCCCGAAGCGATCGCCGAGCGGAATCGCCAGAAGTCCTCGATGATCTGGAACATCGTGGACGAGCACGACGGCTTCTATCGGAGCCGTGCATCCCGCCCGGCCCGAAGCGGACTGAACGTGACGTTCCAGACGGGGTCTTCCGATCTCGATGCCCGGTTCCTGACCGAGGCGAAGGCCGCCGGACTCGAGAATCTCGCCGGGCTCGCCGGCGTCGGTGGCATGCGGGCGTCGATGTACAACGCGTTCCCGGTCCGCGGCGCCGAGATCCTCGCGGAGTTCATGAAGGACTTCGCGACGCGCAACGGTTGAGCCGGAGGATCATGCTCAGTCGTCGACGGGTTCCGAGGTCTCGGAACCCTTGACCGCGGCCGGAGCCGCCCCGGTCTCCGCGATCGGGGAATCGGTGGGGTCGCGGGATTCCGCGGCTCGGTCGCGGGCGGCCTTCCACTGCTCCGTCGTCATCGCGACGCGGAACCCGACGTGACTCGCGCCGGAGTCGGGCGTCGTCGCCATGCGGGCGCTGGGGCGATAGCTCGAGCAGTAGCTCGGGTTGCAGAGAAATGATCCACCACGCTGCACGCGACTGACCGGCGAGAATGGATTTCGCGGGTCTCGAGCATCCGCCGGTCCGGTGGGATTCACCACCACCCCGTCCGGCCCCACGTCCTCGACACGACGGCGGTACTCGTCGGCGCGGTATCGATCCGCACACCACTCCCAGACGTTTCCACCCATGTCGAGCAGCCCGTAGCCATTCGGCGGAAACCGCCCCACCGGCGCCGTCCGCGCGTAGCCGTCGGCCAGGGTGTTCAGATCGGGGAATCGACCGTTCCAGGTGTTGGCCCGTGTCTCGTCGATCTGGGCATCGCCCCAGATGAAGGGCTGGTTCTCCAGACCCCCCCGAGCGGCGAACTCCCATTCCGATTCGGTCGGGAGTCGGCCACCGACCCAGTCGCAGTAGGCGATCGCATCTTCGAACGCGACATGCACGACGGGATGGTCCATTCGGTCCTCGATCGATGAACCGGGACCTTCCGGATGACGCCAGTCGGCGCCCCGGGTCCAGGCCCACCACTGCGAAAAATCGTCCATCGACACCGGTCGGTCGGTACCGGTGAACACCAGCGAGCCTGGCTGGAGCAGTTCATCCGACGGCTTCGGGGTGTCCGGCGGAAGCTGCTTCTTGAGTTCCGCCCACTCCACCGGGCGTTCCGCGATGGTGCGGTACCCGGTCGCGGCGACGAATGCGGCGTATTCGGCGTTGGTCACCTCCCGACGCCCGATGCCGAAGGCGTCGACCCGGACCCGGTGACGCGGAAACTCGTCCGGTCGGGCCTCGGGACCGATCCCCCCCATCATGAATTCACCACCGGGAATCGCGACGAGGTCCGGCACCGGCGGAACGCCGGTGTTCCGCGGTGTGGCCACCGAGAGACACGAGATGGCGGCCAGCGCATTCAGGATCGGCAACAGCGACATCATTCACTCCACGAGTCGAAAGCGGTCGAACCAAGTCGTTCAACTGGTCCTGAATCGCCGCCCCTGCCCGTCGACCTCGACGGTGCAGACTTCGACGATCGTCCAGATCAACAACCCGAGGTACACGAGGAAGGAGATGCAGATGGTGAAACCGACCACGGCACGGATGCAGGCCATGCCCCAGATGAACACCAGACTCAGCGTGAGCTGGGTCACACCACGAGCCGTGTACCCGGCGACGAGATTGTGCACGCCGAAGACCGAGAGCGTCACGCCGGGAAGAATCCCGAGCAGGATGTAGGCGACCCGGCTGGTCGATGAAGTCGCGTTCGTCGGTACGGGTGGTGTCAAAGGCGGGACCGATGGATCGAAACCCGTGTCGCCCATCGCGGCATCCACCAGAGGCGGAGCCGCGTCGGATGCCGTTTCGCGAAGTTCCCCGACGACCGATTCGGCGGTGTTCCAAGGCTCGGATTCCGGGCCCTCCCGAAGGAAACCGGCCGCTTCGATCCGACCATCGCGTACGTAACGGTCGACCTCGTCGCGGTCGTACGGCCCGTACACCTCGCCGGTCGGCGATCGATACCACCAGTTCACGGGCGCATCTT
>JAACEA010000434.1 GCA_009936695.1 Planctomycetia bacterium | reverse complement strand
TTTCCACCCCCGGAGCCGAAGGGCTTCGGGGGTGTCTTCATCATGGATGCGGCCTGGCCTGGCCTGGCCTGGCCTGGCGTGACGTGACGAAAGCCACCCGGGATCGACGCCCTCCTCCGAACAAACGTTCGGAACTTCCCGCATCGAAATCCGATCACGCTCGCGTCTTTCGAGACCACGGGCTTCGGCCTTCCATTTAAACTCGAATTCGCCGCGGCGTCCGGACGACGCCGCCAAATTTCACCGCCATGGATTCGATCATGTCCCTCACCGCACCCCGGAACCTCGTCGCCACCGTCATCTGGTTGTCCCTGACCGCCGGCATCGCGGCCCAGTCGGACAAGCCGTTCGCCCCGAACTTCGCCGACAACCTGACGACGCTTCAGGAGGATCTCATCGAGAACGAGGTGACCGGGAGCAACGTCGTCCTGGTGGGCCGCGACGGCGAGATCATCCATCGCTCCATCCGAAACTCCGGACGCCAGGGCGACCGCGACATCACCGACGAGACGCTCTTTCCGATCTGGTCGATGTCCAAGCCGATCACGATCGTCGCCATGATGACCCTGCACGAGAAGGGCCTCTTCGACTGGAACGATCCGGTCTCGAAGTACATCCCCTGCTTCGCCGACCTGACCGTCCGGGACGGCGACTCCGTCCGCCCCGCGAAGACCCCTCTTCGGGTCATCGATCTCATGACCCACCGCTCGGGCTTCGCGTACTACCCGCTCTTTCCGGGGGTCCCGCCCCGGCACGACCAGCCGCAACAGAGCCAGACCAAGTTCAAGGACCTCCAGGAGTTCTGCGAGCTCGCCGCGGACTACCCGCTCGAGTTCGACCCCGGCACCGACTACGCCTACGGAATCAACCAGGCGATCCTCGGCCGCCTCGTCGAAGTCCTCTCGGGTCGCCCCTTCGGCGCCTATCTCGAGGAGGCCATCTTCGAACCGCTCGGGATGACCGAAACGAGCTTCGTGCTCGACGCGGAGCGACGCGGCCGATTCCAGCCGCTCTTCGTGAACATCGGCGATCTCAAGGGCTACACGAACCTCCTGGACGAACTCAACTACGACCCCGACAGCCGAGCCCATTTCGGCGGCGAGGGTCTCGTCTCCAATCCCGCCGACTACGCCCGCTTCTGCGAGATGCTTGCCAACGGCGGCGAGCTCGACGGCCGGCGGATCCTCACGCCGGAGAGCATCGAGAAGATGACCACCGTGTACAGCAAGGACATCTTCCCCGAGCTGATGCCCGGGATGGACATGGGCTTCAGCGTCTTCGTGATCGCCGATCCCGGGCGTGACGGAACCAACGCCCCCGAGGGCGTCTTCGGTTGGTCGGGATATCACAACACGCATTTCTTCGTCGACCCGAAGACCCGGGCCTACGCGGTCTTCATGAGTCGGAGCCGCGACTTCAACTTCGACATCCCGAGAATGCTTCGCGCCGCCGTCTACGGCGATCCCTCCTCGAACTGAGTCCCCCACGGAGCCTCCTCATGGCCGGAAGAATCCAACGCTCGAGCGCCTTGTTCAAGGCTTCATGGTCGGTTCTTCGCGAGGACAAGACGCTCCTGCTGTTTCCGATCCTGAGCAGCCTCGCGTCCCTGGTGGTGATCGCGAGCTTCGCGATCCCCGTCATCACGTTGCTCACCACGGACGAGACGCTTCGAAACGAAGTCATCACGACGATGAACCAGTCGGAGCAGACGAGCCCGTCCCCGTCGGAGACGGACACCGCGACATCCCAGGCGGGCGACACGGGCGATGCCGTGATCCCCGAGGGTTGGGAGATCGCGGGCTACGCCTATCTCTTCGCGTTCTACTTCGTCACCAGCTTCGTCGTGATCTTTTTCAACGCCGCGCTGATTGCGGCCGCGAACGAACGATTCCAGGGACGTCCCACCGGAGTCGGGGCCGGAATCAGCGTCGCTTTGAAACGCCTGCCACAGATCCTCGGCTGGACCCTGGTGGCGACGACCGTCAACCTGGTCCTTCGCGCGATCGAGGAGCGCGTCGGACTGGTCGGCAAGATCATCGTCGGATTGATCGGCGTCGGATGGGCGATCGCGATCTACTTCGCGGTGCCTGCCGTGGTCCTCGAGGGGGTCGGACCCATCGGCGCCATCAAGCGATCGGGCCAGACGATTCGCAAGACCTGGGGCGAGAGCCTGATGATCGCCGTCGGCTTCGGCATCGTGGGGATCTTCGTCACCATCCTCGGCATCCTCCTGCTCGTGGGCGGGGGCGTCGCGATCGCCGCCGCCGCGGGTGGTGGCACGGCGCTCGGCATGACCGCGGGGATCACGATCGCGGCGTGCGGCGTTCTGGTGCTGGTCGGCTGGGCGATCCTCTCGGGGACCCTTCGCGGAATCACCCAGACGGCGCTCTTCCGATTCGCGACCGACGGGACCGTCGTCTCCGGTTTCGAGCAACACGACCTCGAGGTCGCCTTCCAGCACACGTGATTCCGCCGATCTTCATTCGACCCGATCTTGTTCATCGGATTCGAGCACATCGACGTCGAACGAGGGAAGCCCGGGAATCACGGAAGCGGTGCGCACCACCAGCGTCTTCGCGCGGTGTCGCAGACGAAGCCCGCTCGGTTCGATCGACGCCAGGAGGAACAGCGACACGACCCGCATCCCGGTGGTGAGGACGAAGATCGTCCCGTATCCGACGCTCGTGGTTCCGACGACGTCGAGCACCGCCCCGCCGAGCAGGCTGCCTCCGACCATCACCATCGCCAGCAGCAGCTGGTAGACGGTCATGATCGGCGTCCGTCTCGCCTCCGGAATGGTGTCGAAGACCAGCAGGAACGAGCCGTTCTCCCAGCAGGCCCAGCCGAATCCGACGTACACCTGGAAGAGCACCAGCAACCACCACGGTTCGACGAACAGCCACAGCAGTGCGGCAGGAAGCGTCATCAACGCGCCGATCCAGAGGACCCGCGCCGGCCCGAGCCGGCGGGTCATCCGCCCGACGAGCGGAAGGAACAGGATCTTCGAGCCGAAGGTTCCGAACTGCACGCAGATGATCTGCCAGTACTCGAATCCCAACTGTTCCCGCATGTACGGCCCGAAGAATGGCGCCGTCACGAAGACGCAGAGGAAGAAGGCGAGCATGTACCCCAGCAGCCCCCGGGTCCGGGCGTCCGCGAGAAACCGACGAAGGACCCGCGGGGTCGGCGGCTCGATCTCGAGGGCCAGTCGGGGCTTCGGCTCGGACTGGCTTCGCAGACACCAGGTCGAGATGCACCGAACGATGGCGGCGATCGAGAAGACAACGGCAAACGCCTCGAGCGGACGCCCCATCGACTCGCCTTCCTGCAGGATGAACCCGGCCGCGAGACCGGTCGCGAGGGCCACCTGGATCCAGCGGCTCCGACGCGCCCAGAATTCGGCCCGGATGCGAGGGGGAACGAGCGTGGTGAACCAGGTCTGCCAGGTCGGCGCGGTCATGTAGCCGCTCGCCCAATAGACGGAGATGGTCGCGTAGAGGAGCCAGGGGGGCATCGCGCCGTACCACGCGCCGATCACCAGCGGGATGATCGACGCCGCCTGAACCGCGGCGCAGGTCGAGGTCCATCGCCGAAGCGAGCCCATCCATCGCGCGCCCCACGGCGTGACGAGCTGGAGCACCGCACCGATGAATACGGGAATGGTGGCGACCAGTCCACTCGCCACCTCCCCCATTCCCAGCGCCAGGGCGAAGAGCACGAACTGCCATTCTCCCGCCCCGGTCATCATCGAATAGCACGACCCGTCCACGACCAGGAGTCGGAGATCACGGCGGCGACGATGGACGGAGGACCAGGACATCGGCGGATTGCGGACGGTTCCAGTCGCGATCGACTCGAGACGGGTCTCGATCAGGTCTTCAGAAAATCACGCAC
>JAACEA010000433.1 GCA_009936695.1 Planctomycetia bacterium | reverse complement strand
GTTCAGATGCAGCCACTCGGCGACCTCGGCGGGCTTCGCCTGCTCATCGGGTCGATCCTGTTGCGCGAGCCCGAGTTTCGTGCGGGCGGCAAGCACGGCCTGCGGCGTCCGAGCGAACTTCTTGCGGCTGATCGACGGAAGAAGCGGCGGCGCCTTGCCCGCCGCGGCATCGAGCTCGGCGAAGCGGGCGAGCAGATCGATCTCGAGCGCCTCGTAGAAGGCGCGCATGGCCATCTGCTCGTCGGGCGGCAGGGCGTCATGGAGCCGTCGCAGACGGGCGACTTCGTCCGGTCCCGGCGAATCATCCGTCGCCTCGCCTGGAGTCGGCTCGCCTCCATCCGCCGGGTCCGGCATCACGGCCCCGGGATCCGCATCGGTGACGTCCACGGGCGTCGCCGGCGCCATCGGCCGAGCCGGCGTGAGCGGCACGGCCCGGACCCGCGTCGGCTTCGCCTGCATCGCCGCCGCGGCCGCCGGCGCACCAAGCAACACCATGGCCGATGCGACCGATGCCACGGAGGCGAGCAGAAGACTGGAGAGGCCCGTCCGGCCGAGGGTTCGATGGTTCACGGTGCTGTGCATGTCGTTCTCATTCCTGGTCGTCGTGGTCGTCATGGTCTTCTTGGCCTGCATGTGTCACTGGGTTCGATGTTCCACCAATGCATCGGGTTTCGATCTCGTTTCCTACCAGCCCGGCCCGATCGGTCCCGGACCGCCCGCGCCCCGACCGTCACGACGCGTCGGCGGACGTTGCGAGACGCCCTCCTGTCCCTGTCCGGGACGACGCCCGCGGGTCCCCCGCGGACTCTCTCGCGGCAGGGCGCGGCCCTCGAGCTCGGACTTGTCCATCTGCTCGAGATCGATCGTTCGCTCGACGTTGTCTTCGAGTCCCCGGACCACGGTCGCCTCCGCCCCCGACGCCGCCGCGGTTTCCGCAAGCAGCCGGAAGTGCTGCCGTGCCTTGATCGCCTCCGCCCGCCAGACCCGGGCGGGCTCGCCCGCCATGCGAAGCAGGCGGGCACCGAAGTAGTGCGCGGTCGCGAGCTCCTCGCGAGCCGCTCGAGCGAGCTCCACGTCGCGCGGTCCGTCCGAGCGGGGAACCACCAGTGTTTCAAGATCGACGACACCGTCCCAGATCGCGCCCGATCGGACGAGGGCCCGGGCCTTCGACCAGCGGATTCGATCGATGGTGCGGGGATCATCGTCGACGAGTCGTTCCTCGACCTGGGCATAGGCGTCCGCGACCGACGCCCACGCGGTCGAGGCCGCTTCGTAGGCGATGCGCTCCCGGTCGTCGGCCGCGATGGCGTCTGCATCCTCGTCCGGTGACTCGTCCACCTCGTCCCCGTCGAGAAACGCCTCCCGACGACGTTCGATCGTCTCGAGATGCGCGCGATACGCCTCCGCCTGGAGTTCGATCGCCTGCCGCTCCAGTTCGCTCGCCTCGCGAAACCGGGTGGCCGCGATCTCCCGCGCCGCGAGCGTCTTGCCGGGACCGAAGTGGAACGCGAGCAGGGCGACCGGGACCAGTGCCCACGCCGACCATCCGAGTCGTCGCATCAGTTCGGTTCGACGCATCAGGAAAGCTCCTCCATGCCACGCCAGCCCCGGGACCAGGAACGCGGCCTTCCGACGATGGAAAGCAGCGGCCCGAGCAGCGCGAGCGCGGCCACGCCCGCCACCGACGCGTGGATCGCGAGTTCGCGCAGTCCGTCCCCGTCGGAGAGTCGCGGCTCGATCATCGTCAGCTCCTCGAGCAGTCGACTCGGGGGATGCCGGGTGTTTCCCTGGTGGTAGATCCCGCCGAGCCGGGCCGCGAGCTGCTTGAGCGAGACCGTGTCCTGCCGCGAGGCGTGTCCACCGACGGACATCGTCTGCTGAGTGTCGCCCACCCCGACGACCAGCACATCCGCGATCGACGCCGGCAGGGCCGGAATCGCGGTGGAGGTCAGTTCATCGCCATCGCTGACCACCAGCAGCGTGGCGGTGCCGGGCATCCACGATCTTGCGGTTTCGAGCGACTTCGCGACACCCTCGGTGATCTTCGTCGCCCCCGACTCGAAGGCCGTCGACATCGGCAGGCCGTCGAGCGCGTTCCGCACCACCTCCTTGTCGAAGGTCTCCGTGAGCACCGGAAGGGCGTCCGTGTAGAAGGCGACCAGCGACACCCGGGTGGTCGAGGCGTCGAGTCGGTCGAGGACCCCCTGCACGATCCGACCCGCGCGAATCGCCCGTGACTCCTTCTCCGCATCCGGCCCCGCATCGACCAGTTGCATCGAGGGCGAGACGTCGAGGGCGATCAGCAGGTGTCGGGACGCTTCCCGGGTCGGCGTCTCCTCCCGCACCGACGGATCCGCGGACGCCAGCACGAGGAGTCCCCAGGTCGCCGCAGTCGCGGCGAACACGCGGAGCGGCGATGCGATCGAGGTCCACGCCGCCGGTCGACCCCCGGGGCCGAAGGCGAGGTGCGCGACCCGCCGGATCCGGCGGCGGTGCACCAGTTCGGCGAGCAGCACCAGGGCGCCGACCGCGATGGCGATCCAGAGGGCGACGAGCGGGGTGATCACCATGGGGTGTACCTCCCCCAGCAGAGGCCCACGAGGTGCCCCCCGAGTCCGACCAACCCCAGCACCGCGAACGGTGCGAAGAAGTCCATGGGAACGGTGCCCCCCGGCGCGAATCGATCGGGCCGAAGCCGGGAGATCTGCTCGAAGACCCGCTCCAACCCCTTCTAATCCGTCGCGACGAATGCCTCGCCGCCGGTTTCGCGGGCCAGATCCTGCACCACCGCCGGCACCGAACCGTTGCCGACGTGCACGTGGTGGACCATGATGTTCGATGCGTTGAGATCGTCGGCGAGGGCGAGGGCGGCACCCGAATCCGAGAGATCGCTGCTCACCCCGTCCGAGACGAGGATGATCATCCGATCACCGTCCTCGGACTCCACCACCATGTTCCCGAGGCAGAATTCGAGGGCGCGGCCGATCCGAGTCCCCCCCATGTGCATCGGTTGCCGCTGGGGATCGGCGAACGGCAGCGCGTTCCGGATCGCTTCAAGGTCGCGGGTCAGCGGAACCCAGCGGATCGGATACGACCCGAACAGCGTCAGGCCGAACGCGTCGCCGTCGCGGGCGTCGATGAATTCGACGACCGCATCCCGGGCCATTTCATACCGCCGGCCGGAGGACATGCTTCCCGAGACGTCGAAACAGAACTGGATGTTCGTCAGGACGCGCTGATCGGCGGGACGTCGCAGTACCTGCGGGCCCGCCAGGATGAAGACGACGCCGATCAGGGCGATCGCCGGCAGGGAATCGAACGTGGCGAGGAGCCAGCGGATCGCCCGGCCGGATCCATGGTGCTGGTGGTCGAAGGGAAGCACGACGCCCCAGTTGCGACGTTGCCAGGCCCAGACCAGCAGGATCGCGGGCACGGCGAGCAGCAACAACACCCCGGGATGCGTGAAACTCATGGTGCCGCCTCCCGCACGGGTTCGCGGTACGGGGCGAGAAGTTCACCGAGCTCCGCGGCCGACGGCGTCCGTCCGCCCGGCGCATGCAGCCATGATTCGACGCGGCGGAGCAGTCGGCCGGCTTCCGGATCGGTCCGAATCCGCCGAACCGCTTCGACCGGATCGTCCGCGAGTCCGAGTCGGCCCCGCCAGTGGGCGTGAAGCAGCAGTTCGAGTCGCCCCCGCTCCTCGACGGTGAGTTCCCGATCCACCGCCCGACGGACGAGCGGCTCGAGACGATCGAGCACGGTGGGCGACGGCGCGACGATCGGGGGCGGTGGTGGTCGACGGAGCCACCGGCGGATCGCCACCGCGACCGGCACCAGGATCCAGATCACCGCGACGACGAAGAGCAACCTTCGATAACCACCCACGATGCTCGCGGGCGGCGCCTCGGCGAGAAAGACGTCGCTCGGCGCGTCGGTCGCGAGGTTCGAGACGATCTCGATCATCAAGGGCGGGATCCGATCGATCGAACCGCCGTCGTCGAAGACCAGGGACTCCCGGAGATCGAAGACGCCGGCGTCCACCCCGATGAACTCCAGTTCGGTGATCCATCGTCCATCGTCGGCGTGATCTCGATCCGCGACCCGGACGAGGATCGAGGAATCAAGATCGAGATCCGGCCGACCGCGCACGTGGCCATGCTCGCTCTCGACCACGATCCGGCCGGTGATCCCCCGCGTCGCGGCGTCGCCGTCCAACGTCGATGACCCCGCCGCGGCGGCCGACATCAGCAGAGACCCCATCAGCATCGAGAACCCGCGATGCGGCCTCGGGCAGGATCGTCGACTCATGCTCGACCTCCGCCCGTCCCCGCGCGAGCCGCGAGAAAGTGTCGGAGCGGCGGCAGCACCGGCCGGTCGACGTCCAGCATCAGAAATCCGGCCCCCGCCCGCGCCAGTCGGCGTCCGACGTCTTCGGCGTCCTCCCCGGTGCCACCGTTCCGCCAACGGGTCCGACCGGTTCCGACGAAGACCCGACCGGTCTCCGCCTCGCGGCCACGGATGAAGCCGGCGCGAAGCCGCTCCCGCTCCGCCGGATCGCGCAGGCGAAGCACCACCACGTCGTGCCGCTGGGCCGCCTGTCGGATCGCATCGACGGCATCGAGGTCGTGCAGATCGCTGAGCACCACGACCATGCTGGCCCGGCGGGCCCGGGCCATGAGTTCACGGATCCGCGCTCCCACCCGGGTGGCCTCGTCGACCCGACCGACACGAAGCGGCTCGATGCCCTGCCAGAGATCCGAACGCAGCAGACTGGGTTCGACGCGGGTTCGACGGTCCCCGCCACCGATCACGGAACAGGGGCTCAGGCGTCGCTGGGCGAGCACCCCGATCGCGGCGGCCAGCCAGATCGCCAGATCCTGCTTGGTGATTCGCGTGGACCCGACGGCCATCGACGCGGACGTGTCGACCACGATGTTCACGTCGACCCGTTTCAGCGCCTCGTATTCCTTGACGTAGGTGCGGCTGGTGCGGGCCGACATCCGCCAGTCGATCTGCTTGACGGGATCCCCAGGTTCGTAGGGACGGGACTGGGCGTATTCGAGGCCGGAACCGGTGAACAACGACGTGTCGGTGCCGAACGCGAGGTCATCGGCGAGTCGACGCACCACCATCTCGAAGTCGCCGTGAGCGAGTTCCTCGGGCGGGCCGAGCGTCGGACCGGGATGGTCGAGCCCGATCGACATCAGGCGAGGTTCGCCAGGATCTCGCGGAGCACGTCCTCGCCGCGTCGACCTTCCGCGAGCGCCTCGTAGTTGAGTCGGATGCGGTGCAACACCACGTCCTCGGCGAGGGCGAGGAAGTCCTCGGGGATCGCGTACTCACGCCCATGGATGAAGGCACGGGCCCGGGACGCGTTCACCAGGGCGATCGCCGCCCGGGGCGAACACCCGAGTTCGAGATCCGGATGGCTGCGGGTCAGGGTCACCAGCTCGACGCAGTCCCGAACGAAGACGTCGCTCACGTGGACCTCGAGGACCCGTTCCATCGCCTGAGTCAGATCGCGGATGTGGAACGGGCTGGACTCGTCGATCGCGTCGAACGCGGACATCGGCACCGCCCCGTCACCCTGTCGCTTGAGTTTCAGCTGGAGCCCGCGCCGCACCACCTCCGCCTCCTGATCGAAGGTCGGGTAGTCGAGCCGATGTCGGAGCATGAACCGGTCGAGCTGGGCTTCGGGAAGTTCGAACGTTCCCGCCTGCTCCACGGGGTTCTGGGTCGCGATCACCAGGAACGGCGCCGGCAGGTCGTGCGTGGTGTCGCCGATCGAGACCCGCCGTTCCTGCATCGCCTCCAGCAGCGCGGACTGCACCTTCGGCGACGCCCGGTTGATCTCGTCGGCGAGGAGGAGGTTCGTGAACGCGGGTCCCTTGTGGATCCTGAACCGGCCGGACTCCGGATCGAGGATCTCGGAACCGACGATGTCCGAGGGAAGCAGATCGATCGTGAACTGGATCCGCTTGAACTCGAGATCGATCGCCCGCCCCACGGCCTGCACGAGCAGGGTCTTCGCGATGCCCGGAACGCCTTCAAGCAGGAGATGACCACCGGTGAGCAGCGCGATGAGGATCCGCTCCACCACGACCTCCTGGCCGACGACGGTGCGGGCGACGCTGGACGACACGGTGCGGGCGAAGGTCTCGCCGGCGGCGGTCGACGGGTCGGTGGTGGCGTTTGAGTCGTTCATGTCTTGATCGAGGCCCTTGCTGTTTCGGATCGGCCGGACGCCGAAGAGGTCGAGGTTCAGGAATCGCCGTTCGAGGTCTCGATCGGCTCGGCGAGCAGTCGTCCCACCACCTCCGCCACGCGAGCGTCCTCGATGCCGGCCGCCCGCACCCGACCGTTTCGATCGATGACCACGGTGGTCGGCCAGCGACGGACGCCGTAGGTCGTCGCCAGTCGACCGAGCGGCGGACCGGCTTCCTCCGGCGGAAGGTCACGGGCGATCGGAAACGGCGGTCCGGACTCGCCGAACATCGACCGCATCCGTTTCCAATCGGCGAGATGATCGCAGACGCCGACGAACGCCACGCCCTGCGGCGCCAGACGCTCGGTGGTGCTTCGCCATTCCGGCATCGCGGTTCGAACCCGCCGACTGATCGGAGAGACGAACCGAAGGACCGTGACCCGGCCTTCCATCGCATCCGGTTCGAGCGGCGTTCCGATCCACTC
>JAACEA010000432.1 GCA_009936695.1 Planctomycetia bacterium | reverse complement strand
TCGATCAGGGGCAGGTGGCGCCCCAGAAGCTCAGGATGTAGGCGAGGTCCGCGCCGTCGACCGTGCCGTCGCCGTTGATGTCCGAGCCCACGCAGCCGAGGTTCGCCACGCCGATCTGATTCCGCAGCAGGGCGAAGTCCGCGGCATCGACGTCGCCGTCGCAATCCAGGTCGCCCGCGAGGGTCGTGTCCACGACGCCGCAGCCACAGTCCCCGGGCTCCGTCTTGGCGGGGTCGCCGGGGCAGTTGTCGCACGCATCCGGGGTGCCGTCGCCGTCGGAGTCGATCGTGTCGTCACCGTTTGAGCAGACGTCCCAAACGTCCGGGATCCCGTCTTTGTCGGCATCGGCACATGAAGCATCGATGAAGGTGTTCCCACTGCTCGAGCCGTCGATCGCTTGCCCGCTGATGCTGTTGAACCCGGAGGCGTCGAAGTTGCCGCAGAAGTTGCAATCGATCAGGGTCGGATTGTCATACCCGTCATACCGGTTATACATCCCGCCGCCCTCGGAGTTGGCCGAGTTGCCCGTGAACGTGCAGTTGGACAGGGTCATGTATTCGGACTGATCGTTGTACATCCCGCCGCCGTCGTCAGAAGCCGTGTTGTTCGAGAACGTGCAGTCGTTCAGGATCGGGCCGCTGTAGTTTGAGTTGGCCATCCCGCCACCGTCGTCAGAAGCCGTGTTGTTCGTGAACGTGCAGCCGGTCAGGGTCGGAAGGGCGGCATCAACGTTTGCCATCCCGCCGCCGTCGCCGCCCGAGTTGCTCGTGAACGTGCAGTTGATCAGGGTCGGACTGGAATCCTGGTTTTGCATCCCGCCCCCGTAGCGAGAAGCCGTGTTGTCCGTGAACGGGCAGTTGGTCACGGTCGGGTTGCTGCTGTTTGTGTTGTACATCCCGCCGCCGTCGTCAGAAGCCGTGTTGTTCGTGAACGTGCAGTTGGTCAGGGTCGGACTGCTGTCGTCGTGGTTGGTCATCCCGGCGCCGCTGCGACCAGCCGTGTTGTTCGTGAACGTACAGCCGGTCACGGTCGGGTTGCTATTGGAGTAGTTGTACATCCCGCCCCCGTAGCCAGAAGCCGTGTTGTCCGTGAACGTGCAGTTGGTCACGGTCGGGCTGCTGGAGTCGTTCCACATCCCGGCGCCGCCGGAGCTGGTTGCGGAGTCGTACCCGTTCTGGATCACCAGGTTTTCGAACACCGTCGCACTGGTCTCGCCGCTCTGGCAGATCAGTACCCGGACGCCGCTGGTCCCATCCACGGGGTTCCCACCGTCGAGGATGCTGGTCGGATCGCCGTCGCCGTCCACCGTGCCCAGGATCGTCACCGCTTTGCCGCCCGGGTCGAGGGTGGTCGTGATGTCGTACTGGCCCGCCGCCAGTTGGATCGTGTCGCCGGTGCTGGCGTTGTCGATCACGGACTGGATGTCGCCGTTCACCTCGACGTAGTGGATGTTGCCGGCGGCGGCGGTCGTGGCGAAGAGCCCGGCGAGGGCCAGGGCGACGATGGTCAGGTTGCGGTGCATGGGTGTCTCTTTCTCTCGCCGTTGGTTGGGGTTGGGTTGAATCGTCGAATCAACAATCAATTGATGCCCGAGTCGGGATGGGGACCGGGATTGCCTTCTTTTTCTTGCGTGTTTGTAGTCGAAAAACCCGCGATGAAAAGATTCAGAATATGAGTACGAGGCCCCTCCTCAAGCGTTTGGTCACGAGAATCACCGTCACGAATTCCGGTCAGCGCAAGGCGGCGATTCCGCTTCGGACGAATCGCGCCCGGACCGAGGCGCTGTGAATTGTTCCAACTGTGAATTGTTTCAGCTGTGAATTGTTGCAGCGAGGAATTGTTGCAGTGAGGAATTGTTGCAGTGAGGAATCGTTCCAGTCGGAAGTCGTTCCAACCGGTGACGCCCGCACTGATTGATGTTTCATTCAGCGTTCGAATCGAGTTCGCTCGGGCGCCGTTCGCCGCACCGATCCGAAGAAAAGCACGCCCGGCCGAGAACGGCCGGGCGTGCGAATTCGAAGATGAGCGGTGTCGATCGGCTCGCGATCAGGGGCAGAAGCCCCACGCGGCGAGCATGAATCCAAGGTCGGCACCGGTGACCGCGCCGTCGCCGTCGAAGTCGGCGGAGCCGGACTCGCCGAACTGGGCGAGCAGGAGACCGATGTCTCCACCGTTGACCACGGCGTCTCCATTCAGGTCGGCGACGCAGACGTCCACGTCCTCGCACTCAACGCCGCCGTAGACCAGCAGGTCGACGCCGGCCTCGACCAGCGAGCCGTCCCCGAGGTCGCTTGCCTCGAACCGCAGTCGCATTTCGGAGGTCGGCGGAAGGAAGTCGTCGATCTCGAAGGAGACGGCGACCCAGCTCCCGGCATTCTCGGTGACCTCCTCGACGAGGGTCCAGGAGGCACCGCCGTCGTTGGAGATGCGGACGAACATCGAGTCGGCGTTCGGTGCCGCGCCGGTGTCGTTGGAGTACCAGCGAACGTAGGAGACCGATCCTCCATCGACCGCGGTCCCGTCGAAGACCGGACTCAGGAGCGTCGTGGTGCCTCCGTCGACGTCGTTCTCGCCGAGGCTGCCGCCGGGCGAACCCTGGCCCGTCACGAAGCAGAACACGCCGCTCGCGGCGTTCTCGGGCTGGGCGTCGGTTCCGTTCGGGTTGACCCGCGTCCACACGCCGGTGGTCGCGTCGTCGCCGGCGACGCCGACGGTCCAGCCGCTCTCGACCTCGAGGTCGTCCTCGAGACCGATGACCTCCGTGCCGACCTTCATCGAAAGCGGATCGAGTCCGCCGTTCGCCGGGAACTGCACCGTGCCGACCGTCTCCGACTGGAGCTGGAAGTAGAAGGAAGGATCCTCACCGCAGACCACGGAAGGAATCGTGGCCTCGTAGATGTCACCGGTGACGAGCTGCATCGGGACGGACTCGAAGATCCCCCCGCCGGTGCGGAGACGCATCTCCCGCGATCCCGCGATGATCACGTCCTCGCGGGGATTCATCTCGACGCGGACCAGCAACGACTCGCCGGCCGCGATGAACTCGGGGATCTCGGTGCGGACGTCGATGACGGGGCCAAGGAAGGACGCGTCGAGCGCGGCCTCCACGTCGAGCACGCCTCCGGTGACCACCACGCCGCTGAGACCGGGGACCGGCCGCACGGTGCTCAGGATGATGTCGATGACGTCCTGAAAGTTCGCGTTTCCGAGCACCGAGTAGACCAGGGCCACGCCGCCGGCGACGTGCGGCGTCGCCATCGAGGTGCCGCTGAAGGAACTGTAGCCGTTGTTGGGCGTGGTGCTCAGGACCTGGACGCCGGGGGCGGCGAGGTCGACGTTCGAGCCGTACTGACTGAAGCTCGCGAGGTTGTCGTTCGAGTCGGTCGCAGCGACGGACAGGATGTTCGGCTGGTCGTAGGCGGCGGGATAGCTCGCCCCATTCGATCCGCCGTTACCGGCCGCAGCACAGAAGATGTGGTTGTAGTTGGTTCCGGCGCTCTGGATGAGGCTGTTGAACGCCCCGCTGAACCCGCCGCCGCCGTAGCTGTTGTTCGAGACCTTCGCCCCGTTCACGCAGGCGTACTCGAGCGAGTCGAGGATCGCCTGACTGGAAAGCGACTGGTTGCCGACGCGAAGCGGCATCAGGCTGCATCGCCAGTTGACGCCGACCACGCCCTCACCATTGTCACCTCGGGCCCCGATGGTGCCCGCGGTGTGCGTGCCGTGGCCATTCTGGTCGGAGGGATTCGGATCGTTGTCGTAGTAGTCGAAGCCGTGGATGTCGTCGACTTCGCCGTTGTTGTCGTCATCGATGCCGTTGCCCGGCACCTCGTCGACGTTGACCCAGAGGTTGTCCACGAGATCGGGATGGGTGAT
>JAACEA010000050.1 GCA_009936695.1 Planctomycetia bacterium | reverse complement strand
GTTCCTCGCAGCAACAGCAGGATCCGGGTCGCCGATCACAGCAACCGCAGGATGGTCGTGAAGGTCAGGACGGCAGGGAGCAGCAGGGCCGGAACGATGGCGAGAATCAGGATGGCTCCTCGACCCAGCCCCCACCTCCCGAGTCGACGACCCTCGAGGGCGTGCTCGACGAGAGCCAGGTCGAATGGGGAAGTCTGCCGCCGAGGGTCCGGGATCTCATCACCCAGGGAATGCGTGATCAGATGTCGCAGCTCTATCGATCACTGACCGAAGCGTATTATCGAAGAATGGCCGAGGAGGCGGATCGATGAATAAGCGAACACGACATGCCGTCGCGGTTCTCGCCGCGTTCGGGTTCTTCGGTGCGGGGGCGGCCTTCGGCCAGGATGACGTCGCCGGTCCCGTCGAGGTCGAGGTCGAGGTCGATCGCCCCGGTGCGGAGAACGCGCCGGCGTTCGAAGAGATCACGCCGGAACTCGACGAGGCGGTTCGCAAGGGGCTGGCATCGCTCGCGGTCATCCAGAATGCGGATGGTTCCTTCGGACGCGGTCGGTACGGAAAGCACGTCGGAATCACGTCGCTTTGCGCACTCGCATTCATGGCGGACGGTCATCTGCCGGACCGCGGTCGCTACGGCACCGTGGTTTCGAAGGCCCTCCAGTTCGTGCTCGACAACGCGACCGAGACCGGGCTGCTCGCGGCGGAGACGTCGCACGGTCCGATGTACGGACATGGATTCGCGACCCTCTTTCTCGGTGAGATCTACGGAATGAACCCCACCGACGAACGGGTTCGCGACGCGTTGGGACGGGCGGTCCGGCTGATCGTGAACAGCCAGAACGAAGAGGGGGGATGGCGGTACAACCCGGTTCCCTTCGATGCCGACGTCTCGGTCACGATCTGCGAGATCATGGCGTTGCGATCGGCACGGAACGCGGGAATCAAGATTCCGCGCGAGACCATCGACCGAGCGGTCGAATACGTCCGGAAGTGCCAGAACAAGGACGGTGGATTCCGATACATGACGCAACCGGGTGGTGCGGCGTGGCCGCGAACCGCCGCGGGGGTCGCGAGTCTCTTCTACGCCGGCATCTACGAGGACGATGCGATCGAGCGTGGCCTGGACTATCTGGTCAAGGTCGCGGCGCCCGGCGTCGGCGGGCGAGGACCCGGGAACGCCCACTACTACTACGGCCAGTACTACGCGGTGCAGGCGATGTACCTCGCGGGCGGCGAATGGTGGGCACAGTGGTGGCCCGGCGTTCGTCAGGAGCTTCTGGTGCGACAGTCGGGGGATGGCTTGTGGGTCGATCATCAGATCGGCGATGCCTACGCGACCGCGATGGCCCTGATCGTCCTGCAGATGCCGAAGCGGTACCTTCCGATCTTCCAGAAGTGATCTCCCGGATGCGACGTTGATGCGAAGAGACCGACAGCATCGTTCCCTGCCCTTCGTGGCCACCATCCTGGCGTTCGCCGGATCGGTGGCTCCGGCATCCGGGGGCGCCGCCTCCGCCTTGCAGGACGGGAACCCGGCCAGCCGTTCCGTCGGATTCTCCGACGGGGCCCGGATCCTCGATGAGGATCTCCGGGAGATCGTCGCGAATCCGATCCGGATCGACGAGACGAAGGTCATCGGCTGGGACCAGCCCGGCGGGATCCCCGATCCCATCCCCCTGCTTTCCGCGCTCGCGGTGGTGGTGGGTCCATCGACCGATCGGGAGGTGACCCCCGTCTGGAGATACGTGCGCGAACGCGCGGGTGACGACGCGGCCATGGTCGCGCCCTACGTGCGCTTCACCGACGGACAGATCGTGCCCGGCAACCTGACCGCCGACGGCGAGACCCCGCTCTGGCGGAGTGCATGGCTTCATCCTCTTCCGCTCGATCTCGAACGGATTCGCGAAGTTCGGTTGGTCGAAGGCGCGACCGTTCCCGTCGCGACCGAAGCCGACGAAGTGGTGCTCGTCAACGGGGACCGCATCCGAGGTCTCGTGGACTCGATCGGAACGCACCTGGTGCTCGAACAGGAGGATGATCCCGATGGCGAGCCGCTTCGAATCCCACTGGATCGAGTCGCATCCTTCGCCCTCGTGAACCCCGAGGATCCTCCACAAGGCACGATCGTCTGGTTCCTCGGTGGTCACCGGATCATCTGCAAGGGCATCGCCGTCACCGGAAACAGCTACGTCCGGCTCGATGGGCCCGCGCTCGGTGGCGAGGCGATCGAGGTCCCGTACGAGTTTCTTCGGGGCGTCGTGTTCGACGCGCGGCGAATCACTCCACTCGCGGCACTCCCGATCACGGTCGGACCCGGACTTGCGGCGCCGATCCGATCGTGGATCCCGGAACCGGTGATCGAGCCCGGCAACTGGGCGTGGAACGCCGCCCCCATCCGCCTGATGGGACCGCTTCGAGCGAATTGGAGGCTTCCCGTCGCCGGCTGCCGGATCGCCACGACCCTGGAGCTTCCCCTCGACTCCGACCTCGGTCGGCTCGAGGTGGTGGTGCGGGACGGCGATCGCGAGGTCCGACGGATGCCCCTCGACGCCGAGCGGCCGGTCCACCGGCTCGTGGTGGAGCTCGATACCGATCGATTCGGTCTGGAGATCGAGATGGGGGAGGATGGTCCGTTCCACGACGTCGTCACGCTCCGTGAGGCGATCGTGGTGAGGCCGGTGGACTGAACCGATGCCCACGATCCGCGACGAAGCGATCTGCGTCCGACACTGGGACTTCAGCGAGACCAGCCAGACCGTCTCCCTCTTCCTTCGCGACCACGGACTGGTTCGCGGGCTCGCGAAGGGAGCACGGCGCGAACGAGGCGCCTTCAGTGGAGGATTCGATCTCTTCACCCGAGGCGAGATCGTCCTGATCTCGAAACCGGGCAGGGAGCTCGTGACCCTCACGGAATGGACGTTGCTCGAGACGTTCCCCATCCTCCGACGGGACGCCGCGGCGAATCGGTGCGGCTGGTACCTCGCGGACCTCATCGGTCGCTTCCTCCATCAACCCGAACCGCACCCCGCGACCTGGACGGCGACGGTGACCGCGCTTCGGGAACTGGATGCGGGCGTGTCGGTCGATCGTGTCCTGCTGGCGTTTCAATGGCGTCTGCTGTGCGATCTCGGGTACCGACCACGACTCGACCTCGAAGGTCTCGTCGGTGACACCGTCGCTTTCAGTTCGGAATCCGGAGGGGTGGTCGAGGATTCGGGAACGCCGGATCGATGGCGGGTCCGCCGAACCACGATCGAGCTCCTTGATTCGATCGCGTCGGAGGACGGCGTGGTGCCGGCGCTGGCGGAACCCGATTCCATCGGCCGCGCGAATCGCCTGCTGGCGACCTGGGTGCGAGAACTTCTCGGCACCGAGACCGTCCCCATGCGCCTGCTGTTCGGGTCGTAGGGCGCTCAGCTTGGTTTCCGGACCACGTCGCGATCCGCTTCCCGCGGTCGGTCTTCACCCCCTCCGAAGAGGGGTCGAAGTGATGATCGCGAGAGGATCGGTCTCGAAGATCGATCGCTCGCGGGGAGGAGCGAGGAGATGAACGACACCGCCTTGAAGCGGATCATGGAGAGTCCCCAGCTTCCGACGCTGCCTGCGGTGGCGGTCCGGGTGCTCGAACTCACGAGTCGACGTGACGTGGAGCTTGGTGAGATCGCGAAGGCGGTCGAACACGATCCGGCGATCGCGACCCGGGTGCTCAAGACCGTGAACTCGAGTTTCTACGGTCTGACCCGGCGGGTCGGTTCGATCCGCCAGGCGCTCGCCTATCTCGGCCTCGAGACGGTGAAGGGGCTGGTCCTCGGCTTCAGCCTGGCCCGTGCGTTCAAGGGTGATGAGGATGTCGTCTTCGACTTCGAGGAATACTGGAGGCGGAGCATCTTCTCGGCGAGCGCCGCGCGATCCCTCGCTTCGATCGTTCGAATCGGCGATCCCGACGAGACGTTCCTCGCGGCGCTGATCCAGGACGTGGGAATGATCGCCCTCTGGAAGCACTACGACGATCGTTATCTCCAGGTCTACGATCTGGCCGCCGGATCCCATGACCGGCTCGCCGGTTTCGAGCAGCGACACTTCGAGGTCGACCACGCGCAGATCGGGGCCGCGATGCTCGAGGGGTGGAAGTTCCCGTCGCACATCGTCGACGTCGTCCTGATGCATCATCTCGGTACCGAGGTGGCCGCACAGGACGAGGACATGCGACGAATCGTCCTGCTGGCGAACCTCGTCGCGGAGACGCTCGGACCCGACGCCGATCGCGCCCAGAAGGCGCTCCAGGAGTACGAGGAACTCGCCTCGACCTGGTTCGATCTTCGTCGAGGAACCGCCTTCGCCGCACTCTCCTCGATCACGGAGCACGCTCGTGAACTGGGCCGCATGTTCGACATCGAGTCCAGTGGTCGTCCCGACGTCGACTCGATTCTCGAGGAGGCCGACCGACTTCGCCGCGCGAACCGGGTCGCCACTCCGACCACCGACCTGCCCGAGAACATCGATGGTCTGACGGGACTTCCCGATCGGACCGCTTTCCAGAAGGATCTTCTCGACGTGTTCGAGTCGGAGGTCGATGCATCGATCCTGCTCGTGGGCATCGACGGCATGCGGGAACTGAACCGCGCCGGCGGTCCGGGCACGGGCGACGCGGCCCTGACCAAGGTCGCGGAGGCGGTGATTCGAACCTGCCGCGAGGCGGTGGGTGAGTCCGCGACGGTGTTCCGGTTCGTGGGCGCCGAACTGGCGGTGGTGACGCGTGGTGATTCCGCCCGACAGGTCGAGATGCTCGCCGAGCGAATCCGCGCGACGATCAGGCTCGCGCCGCTCGCCGACGAACGACTGGGACTGACCAGGCTGGGCGCCTCGCAGGGAATCGCGCGGCGGATGGCTGCAACCGACACGCCCGATGAACTGCTTCGAGCCGCGATGATGGCGACGAGCGAGGCTCGAAGAAAGGGTGGCGACGCGATCTTCGCGTGGGGCGAGGGCGAAGCGACCAGGGTCGCGGCCTGACGAGGGCGATCACCCGCCGCCACGAACCGCGAGCAGTCGATCCAGTGGCAGCGAATCCAGGGCCTCCCGGATGTCGTCGAGACCGACCGCTCCGATCTTCGCGAGCTCGTCGTCGAGCGTGGCGTAGTCCAGGCCGTAGCTCCAGCGGGAACCCAGCCGGGTCATGCGGCCCATCGGGCGCTCGCTCGCCAGCATCGCGGATGTCGCGATCTTCGCGCGGCTCCGCACCAACGCGTCCTCGTCCACGGTGGAGGCGAGTCGGGCCATCTCCCGACGGGCGATCGACTCGACCTGTTCGGCGTTCTCCGAGGCGCACACGATGGTCGCGATCGCCTCGCCACAACCCTCGTGGGTCTGGAGGTGCATCGTCGCCTCCTCGGCGAGTCCGGTCTCGACGAGTTCCCAGAAGAACGTCGAACCGTCGCTGTCACCGAGCGCCTGGAACGCCTGGGCCATGGGGTACTTCCGGGGGTCGGCGATTCCGACCGCGGGCGCAAGCAGCATGATGTATCGCTGCTGGGTGTCGGGAAGATCGACCTCGATCTCGCCCGGTACGAACTCCGGATCGACGTGGACTCTTCCGGGTTCACCCTTCGGCCAGTGTCCGCAGAGCGCCTCGGTCCGGGCCACGAGGTCGTCGAAGTCGACCCGCCCGGATGCGACGAGCACGCCGTTGTCGGCGGAGTACCGCCGATCGAAGTAGGCCTTCATCTGATCACGCTGGAGATCACCCACGGTCTGTCGCGTTCCGAGCACCCGATGGGCGAGCGGATGCGATCCGAAGTATCGCTCGAGTCCCTGCTCGAAGAGGACCCAGAAGGGTTGATCGTCGTACATCGCGATCTCCTCGAGGATCACACCCTTCTCCTCGTCGAAGTCCTCGGTCCGAAGGGAGGGGCGAAGGATGTCGGCGAGGATGTCGAAGGCGTCGTCGAACGCGTCATAGGGGACGTGGGCGTAGTACGCGGTGATCTCGGTCGTCGTGAACGCGTTGTGGTTGGCACCGAGATCGTCGAATCCACGGTTGACGTCTTCGGCGGTCCGCCGTTCCGTGCCCTTGAACATCATGTGCTCGAGGAAATGGCTGACGCCCATCACGGAAGAGGCCTCGTCGCGGGCACCGGTCCGGAAAAAGAACCCCGCGGCGCTCGTCATCGCCCCTGGAACGATCTCGGCCTGGACCGTGAGTCCGTTGGGGAGGACGGCTTCTCGGAATTCAACGTCGGTTGCGATGCTCATGAGGGGAGAATAGGGGAGTCGGGCGGGGAAGGACGCCGATTTTCCCGAGGGGGGGTGCTAGACTGAGGGACGCGCCATGAGCATTGAATCGAACATCGAACCCGACCCCAGGACGGACGGCCGAACCGCGAGCTCGACCGGAGACGCCACGGTTGCGAGCGAAGCGGCGATCGGGCGGACGCTGGCTCGGCATCCCCGGCCCCTGGGAGGAGACACGGCCCGCAGCACGCTCGGGACCGCGAGCCTCTCCCTCACCGGCATGGTCCTCGAGAACGGTGATGCCCATCAGATGCGGGTCGGGCGGAAGCCGGAGTGGCTCCGGGCGAAGGTGCCGGGTGGCGAGGGCTACCGGAATCTCAAGTCGCTCATCGACGAGCATCGTCTCCACACGGTCTGTCAGGAGGCGAGTTGTCCGAACATGGGGGAATGCTGGGAGCGTGGTACCGCGACCATCATGATCCTGGGCGACACGTGCACGCGAAGCTGCGGCTTCTGCAACGTCAAGACCGGAAAGCCCATGCCCGTCGACGACGACGAGCCACGTCGGGTCGCCGAGGTCCTCGCCCGAATCAATCTCAAGCACGTCGTCATCACGAGCGTGGATCGAGACGACCAGCCGGACGGTGGCGCTCGAATCTGGGCGGAGACCATCGAGGCGGTCCATGAAGCCTGTCCCGACACCAGCGTCGAGGTGCTCGTCGGGGACTTCAAGGGCGTCGAACGGGACATTCAGACCGTCTGCGACGCGCGTCCCGAGATCATCAGCCACAACATGGAGACGGTCGATCGGATGCACCCCGCAGTCCGACCACAGGCCCGGTACGAGCGGAGCCTGAAGGTTCTCCAACAATTCAAGGCGAACGGGCTCGTGACGAAGACGGGCATCATGCTGGGGATCGGTGAGCACGAAAACGAGGTTCTCGACCTCCTGCGGGATGTTCGGGCGTGGAGCGACTGCGACATCCTCACGATCGGTCAGTATCTGCAACCCACTCGAAATCACCTCCCGATCGATCGCTGGGTGCACCCCGACGAATTCGCGAGACTCCGTGAGGCGGCGCTTGCGGCCGGCTTCGAGGTGTGCGAAAGCGGTCCGCTGGTCAGATCCAGCTACCACGCCGAAGAGCAGGCGGAGCGTCTGAGCCCGGAGCGGGCGGACGTCCATGAACGGATGAAACGCCTGATCGCCCAGGCCCGTGATCGTGGATCCTCCTGATTGAATTCGACCCGGGCTCCCCCGGCGACCTATCATCCGAGTTCGAATCGCGGGGATCCATTCAGACCCGCCGCCCTCCGAGAACCAATCATCTCCACCATCACGCCCTTTCCGCCGGCCTCACCGAAGCCGACCCCGATCCAGCGCCCCGTCGCGACTCGCCCGACCGTGGCGCTGGTGCGCTACGTGGTGCCGGTGGTCGCCATCCACCTGCTCGGGTTTCTCTGCCTGGTCCCGGCGTTCTTCTCCTGGACCGGCGTCGTGGTCTGTCTCATCGGGGTCCACCTGTTCGGTCAGGCGATCACGATGGGGTATCACCGCCTGCTGACGCATCGAAGCTTCGAAGCCCGGCTCTGGTTCGAACACCTGCTCGTCCTTCTGGCGATGTGCTCCTTCGAGGACACCCCGGCACGCTGGGTGGCCACGCACCGCGTTCATCACGCGCACAGCGACGAACAGGAAGACCCCCACAGTCCACTGGTGAGTGCGTTCTGGGGGCACATGGGCTGGCTGCTCGTGTTCAACCGAGCGCTTCACACCGCAGGCAGTTACGAGAAGTACGCACGTGACGTCCTCCGCGACCCCTTCTACATGTGGCTCGAGCGACGCTCATGGCGGATCGCCGTGATCTACGTCATCCACGCGATCCTGTTCTTCGTCGTCGCATTCGCGATCGGCGCGTCGATCTGGGGCGTCACCGAAGGACTCTGGTTCGGGGCGAGCATCGTGGTCTGGGGCGTGATCGGCAGGACACTGCTGGTCTGGCACATCACCTGGAGCGTCAACAGTCTTTCGCATCTCTTCGGGTATCGAAATCACGAGACGAACGAAGAGAGCAGGAACAACTGGTTCGTGGCCCTGGTGAGCGCCGGCGAGGGTTGGCACAACAATCACCACCACGATCCGAAGTGCTGCACCGTGAGTCATCGTTGGTGGGAGCTTGATGTGACCCACCTCGAAGTCCGATTGCTTCGCCGGATGGGAATCGTCACGTCCATCGTGCCGCGTCGCGAAGAGCGGGCCCGCCTTGCGATGTCGAAGGTGAAGGATTCGGCCTGATTCTCGAAGCGGACGGATCGAAGGGATCCGCCGGCCGAACCGGATCAGAGTCGACAGCGACCCCACCCGTCGATGATGATCGCCAGGTCCCGGTGGTTGGTCGAACCGTCGCCGTCGAGGTCGAAGACACCTTCCTGAATAGAAGTGTTCGCGTCGAAGTGCTGGAGAAGCACCTCGATGTCACGTTGGTCGACCACGCCGTCCGCATCAAGGTCTCGCCAGCAGTCCTCATCGCGATGAGCCAGCAGGAGAATCAACGGGCCGCCGACCTCGTCCGGCCGATTCGAGCGGATCGCGGTCCCGTCGAGATTCAGTGCGTCGATCGTGGATCGACCCCACACCCCACCACCTTCAAAAGCCTGGTTTCCGGCGATCAGGGATTCCTCGACATGCAGTTGTGATGGTTCATCTCCGTCGTTGAAATGGAAGATCCCACCTCCGCGGTCACCCCGATTTCCAATGAACCGGCATCCGTGGAATCGATTGCATCCGCTCACCGTCTTGACGCCTCCGCCGCCACCCGGAGTCCATCCATCGAGGAAGTCGCAGTCCAGGATCTCGGCCTGACCCCGGAAGAACATCGCATTGCCCCCATCGGCATTCGCCTGGCCTCGAATGAAGACACACCGTTCGATTCGGCCCACGAAGTTCATCGCGTAGAGGTTGCCACCGAACGTCGACCGGTTTTGGTCGAAGACGCAATCCGCGAGATGAACGGCATTGTTGTGCAGGTAGACGCCACCACCCACCCAGAATCCACCGGGCGATCGGCTGCCGGTCGAACCTCCCGAAAGAGTGAACCCCGTGATCTTCGTTCTGGAGTCGACTCCGTTGCCGACTCTGAGCACGCTTGCTTCCGCGCTGGTCGGCCGGATCACGGTCACTTCGGCACCGCCCGCCGATTCCAGGGTGAAGGCGGACCTGGATTCGATCACGAGGCACTCCTGATACGTGCCTGGTTGCACCACGATCCGTCCACCATCACCAACCATCTCGATTGCCTCTTGAATCGATGGCGTGTCGTGGGGAACCGAGACCAGCATGGGCTTGACGACTTGGACGACGTTTCGATCCGATCGAAGCAGAACGCCGACCAGGATGCCGAAGAGGACGATCGCCACCGACAACGGAAGCAGTGCCTTCGATCGTCCTCGCTCGCGCATGCTTCGTGACGCATTTCGACTCGACATCGCCGCTCGGAGCTCCGAGGCCAGCACCGAAGCGTCCGACTGCCGCTTTCGGGGCTCCTTCGAAAGCGCTCGATCGATCACCCGAACCAGCGATTCGGGCGTCGAAGGTGCGATCCGCCGAAGATCGAGGGGTGGGACATGTCGAATGGCTTGTGCCGCGGCAAGCAGATTTTCACCAATCTCGTAGGGCGCTCGCCCGGCGATCACTCGAAACGCCAGCACGCCGAGCGCGTAGACGTCGGTTCGTGGTGTCACGGGACCAAGGGATGAATCGATCTGCTCCGGAGCCATGTACGCCGGAGTCCCGATCAGGACGCCCTCCCGGGTTCGGTGCATGCCGGATCGATGAAGGTCCGAATGGAGGCGGGCGATTCCGAAGTCAATCACTCGAATTCGCCCGTCCGATCCCACCAGAAGATTGCTTGGCTTCAGATCCCGATGCACGATTCCCCTGGCATGGGCCTGTGCGATGGCGTCGCAGGCTTCCACCAGAAGATCGATAGCGGATTTCGCTTCGGTGGTGTTCGAACCGATCGTCCGGTCGGTGATCCATCGTGAATCAGGAACCAACTCCATCGCGATCCACGCGAGGTCCGACTTCGAAGCTTCACCATCGCCCAGATTCGATTCGAATGCCCGAATGATCCCGGGATGATCCAATCGGCGAAGCATCTCGACTTCGGCACGAAACCGATCCATCATCGTTCCATCGCGGTGCCGAGATTTGAGAACCTTGATGGCGGCGTCACCTTCGTGATCCTGATGGATCCTGGAGGATCCACACCACTCCGCTCGGAAGACGAGGCCCGCTCCGCCTTCACCGATGTGCTCCACCAAGCGCCAGTGACCCTCATGTGATTCGAGGGTGGTCCCGATCAGGGAGTGCCCGAATCGAGAGGCCTGGATCTCCTGGACTTCCTGTTCGACCCCCGCAAGCAACTGGTTCACGGATGTCTCGAGAGCCTCGTCTCCGCCACAGGCTCCGTGGAGGAAGCGT
>JAACEA010000431.1 GCA_009936695.1 Planctomycetia bacterium | reverse complement strand
TCGATCAGGTTGACCTTGATCCCGGTCTCGGCCGTGAACCGCTGGATCAGCTCGTCGTCGGTGTCGTAGTGGCGTGCCGAGTACACATTGACCACCTCTTCCGCAGCGAGTGCGGCCGCGGGTGACAGCACGGACAACGCGAGGGCGAGAAACGTCTTGCAGATCATTCGGGGACTCCGTTTTAGTTGAGACTCATTCTCAATTGGATCGAAGATGGTAGCGACCAGGGGTTGCCGGGGCAATCGGCATCACGACGTAAAAAACCGCGTCGCCGGAGGCGAGCCCGGTACCCTCAAACCTTTCCCATGACGACCGCCAGGACGATCCCCGAACTCCTCCACGCCGATCCCGCGATGCCGGGCGCTGTGGCCGCGACCCGGCTCGGACGGGACGACCGACCCGAGATCGGGCTGCGGCGTGCCGATCTGCTTCGTGAGGTCGAACATCTCGCGGCGGAGCTGCATCGCCGCGGGCTCGCGGGCCGGCCGGTACTCATTCCCGAACGCAACCGCCTCGAATACGTCGTCGCCTTCCTCGCCTGCCTTCGGGCGGGCTGCATGGCGGTCACCGCGCACCCGCCACGCTCCGGCGGCGGTGGTGAACGACTCGAGGCGATCGTTCGGAACAGCCGTCCCGCCGCCGTCGTCGCGGGCCCGGACCTGTTCGCCTCCATCGATCGCATCGCGCCGGCCTTGCTCGGCGAGATCGATCGGATCGTCTACGAAGCGCCCACGGATTCCGGCATCACCGACGACGATTCCTGCCCCGTCGCCACGCCCGATCCAACGATGCCGTGGCCGGATCCTTCGAGCATCGCCCTGCTCCAGTACACCTCCGGTTCGACCCGCGACCCCGCACCCGTCGCCCTCACCCAGTCGAACCTGCTCGCCAACGGCCGCGCGATGCGAACGCTCTTCCAACGCGACGGCGTGACGGGTGGCACCGTCTGCTGGATGCCGCTTTATCACGACATGGGACTGATCGGCCTGCTCGCCTCCTCGTTGCTGGTGAAGGTGCCGATCCACCTCATGGATCCGGAAGCGTTCGCGATGCGCCCGATCCGGTGGCTTCGGGCGGTCTCCAACACCGGTGCGGCCTACAGCGGCGGCCCCTGCTTCGCCTACGACCTGTGCGTCGACCGGATCCCCGAAGCCGATCGCGCCGAGCTCGATCTCTCCACCTGGCGATTCGCCTTCAACGGCGCCGAACCGATCCGCCCCCGATCGCTGCGACGCTTTCAGGCCGCATTCGGTCCCGCCACGGGCTTCGACGGCATGATGCCGTGCTACGGACTCGCCGAACACACGCTCCTGGTTTCGGTCCGCCCCGAGGATTCGCCGGTGCGGATCCGGATCGCGGATCGCGCGGCGCTCGACGACGGCCGACTCGACGTCCTTCGCACCGTCGGACTCGACGATTCCACCACGCTCGCGGGGACCGACGAGATCGCGGTCGTCGCCTGCGGCCCGAGCCTGCCCGATCACGAGATCGTCGTCCGGGACCAGGCATCCGGCCGACCACTCGACCCGGGCGCCGTTGGTGAGATCACCCTTCGGGGCCCGAGCGTGGCGTCGGGCTATCACGATCGTCCGGATCAGACTTCCGAGATCTTCCCCGATCGGATCGAGGGCGACGTGGGGCCGTGGCTCCGGACGGGCGACCTCGGCGCGATGTTCGACGGCGAGCTCCACGTGCTCGGTCGCCTCAAGGATCTCCTCATCGTCGACGGCCGGAACGTGCATCCCGCGGACGTGGAGGCGACGCTCGAAGGATCCCATCCGATCGCCTCGAAGGGTCGCGCCGCGGTCTTCGCGCTCGGCGAGGCCGGAGACGATCTCCCCGAGACCGTCGGGGTGGTGCTCGAGATTCCACGCGAGGTCCATCGTTCATGGCGACGGGATCCCGATGTCGTCGAAGATGAAGCCATGTCGATCACGAACGCGCTTCGAGCGGGTGCCTCGTCGGTCCACGGCATCCGGCTCGATCGAATCACCTTCGTCGCCCCGGGTGCCCTGCCCAGGACGACGAGCGGCAAGATCAGGCGGACCGCGGTCCGCACGTCGCTGCTCGCCGGAGAACTCCCCTGCCTCTCGACCGGAGCCGACGCATGCTGAGCCTGCGTTCCGAGATGAACGGCACCCGGGTCGTCGCGATCGATGAACTCGCCAACCACGGCGCCCGGGGCCGGAACGGAAGACCCGCCCGATTCATCGACGATCCTGCACAGGCGGAGGCGATTCTTCACGCATCGACCTCCGATCGGACACGACTCGTCCGCGACTTCTTCGGCGGCGGGATCCTCTTCTCCGACGGCGAACCCTGGCGGAAACGACGCCGGATCATCCAACCGGCCTTCGCACCTCGAGACGTGGACCACCATCTCGCGGACGTGACGGCGGCGGTCCCGCACCTGGTCGGACGATTCGAAACCGCGGCACGACTCGACCGCCCCCTCGCGATCAACGACGAGGCGCTTCGATTCACCATGCGGGTCCTCTACCAGGGCGTCTTCGGCGTGCCCTTCTCCGATGCCGACGACGACGCCATCCCGATGGTGATGGACTACTTCGATGCGGTGGGCGGCATGCTCGCGGCCACGATCTTCCAGAGTCAGCGGTTCGATGGTTCGTCCATGGCCAGGATCCGGACCGCGGAAGCGGCCATGGACGCCGAGATCGATCGTCTCGTCGAAGCACGGTCCGGACTCGGCGTCGACGCCACGGATCCACGGCTCGACGCGCTGGGACGAATCATCTCCGGCATCGACGACGAGACCGGCGTGCGGGACGAGGCTCGCGCCCTGATGCTGGCCGGCGCCGAAACCACCTCGAACGCCCTCGGCTTCCTGCTCCTGCTGCTCGCACGCCATCCCGACGTCCGAAACCGCCTCGAAGAAGAGATCGACGATCGCACCCGCGACGACGCACCGTTCCTCGACGCGGTGATCCTCGAGACACTCCGACTCTTCCCCACGGTCTGGTTCCAGACGCGGGAAATGACC
>JAACEA010000430.1 GCA_009936695.1 Planctomycetia bacterium | reverse complement strand
TGCCCAGCCACAGGTGGCGAACGGTGCCAGTGATCTCATGGTCGAGGTCTTCGGCGATGCGGGGCGTCACGCGCGGGCCGCGGTCGGCGTCAGCGCGCTGCCACTCGACGCTTCGGTCGAGATCGAGTTCATGTTCGAAGTCGAATGAGCGGATCGCGGGCGATGCTTCAGGCTCGCGAGACGACCCAGGCCACGAGGATCAGGTTCGCAAGGACGCTGAGGACCAGCCCGGCGATCAACGCCAGGTTCAGTCCCTGAGTGTCGCCGCCCCGGGTCGCCGGTCGCATCGTCTCCGATTCCTCGCCTTCGGCCGCCATCGACGAGACCACCGTCGCGATGTCCATCACGCTGCGGGCGTGCATGGGCATTCCGCCGGACTCCACGGCGTCGAGATCCTCGAGAAGCTCCTCGGCGCTGCGATATCGATCGGCGGGATCCTTCGCCATCATCAGCTCGATGATCTGGGCGAGGCCGCTCGAGATCGAGGGGTTCAGCTGGTCGGGCGGGACGATTTCGTCCTTGAGGTGGCGATGCATGACCTCGGACGGGTTCTTGCCGTTGAAGGGGACCCGCCCGGTGACCATGTGGTAGAGCGTCGCGCCGAGGCCGTAGATGTCGGCCTGGGGCCCGATGTCGACCTTGCCGCGGATCTGCTCGGGTGAGATGTAGAAAGGCGTTCCGTAGGCCTTTCCAGCCTCCGCCTCCGCGGATTCCTTGTCGCTGAGGGCGCGGGCGAGACCGAGGTCCGCGAGCTTCACGACTCCGGAGTCGGTGAGCATGATGTTCTTCGGCTTGATGTCCCGGTGGATGAAGCCCCGCGCGTGGGCGTGCATGAGCGCGGACGCCATCTGCTTCGTCACCTGGATCGCCTCCACCTCGTCGAAGCGCTTGTCGGCGCTGATCCGGTCGAAGACCGTCTCGCCGTCGACGTACTCCATCACGAAGTAGTGGTGCTCGCCGGACTGGGCCACGTCGTACGCGGCGACGATGTTCGGATCGTTGAGTTTCGCCGCGGCGCGCCCCTCCTTGTAGAAGCGGGCGATGAAGTCGGCGTTGTCGTTGTATCGGCGTGGGAGGACCTTGATCGCGACGAACCGATCCAGCGAGAGCTGCTTGCCGAGGAACACCGTCGCCATCGCGCCGGCGCCCAGCTTGCGGATGATCTTGTAGCCGGGGATCGCGCGGGTGCTCTTCTCCGACTCGACTTCGGTCCGGAGCCGCTCGACCTGGCTGGGCGTCATGAAGCCTGATTTGAGGAGGGCGTCCGCGAGACTCGCGTCGGGGTCCTGCTCCCGCGTGTTCCGAACGACCTCGAGTTCGTCGGGACTGACCAGCCCGCGTTCGACCACGACCCGACCGAGCAGCGTCTCGAACCCGGCGCCGGCCCGACTGCCGCTGTCGCCGCCGCTCGCGGCCGCATCACTGCGGTCCGAGGTCGGCTCGGCGTCCTTGGCGGGCTGGGGGTTCGGTTCGGTCACGTCGGTGGTCTCTCGGAAGGCGTCGGGGCTTTGGAGGGGTGCGGACGGTGCCTTCGGGCGGGGTGTGGAGCGGTCGTTCGGTCGATCAACGGACGAAGAACGAATCGGTGACTATTCTCGCAACCCCGTGACCTGTCAAGCGATCCAGATCCAACCGTGACCCAGCCACCCCGAATCCTCCTGATCCGTCCGAGTGCGCTCGGCGATGTGTTCCGCTCGGTCCCCCTGGCCGCGTCCCTTTTCCGGGCATTCCCGGAAAACCCGATCGATTGGGTCGTGCAGGAGGAGTTCTCGGATGCGATTCGAGCCCATCCCGCCGTTTCCCGGGTCATCGGCTTCCCGAGACGGCGACTTCAGCACTGGTGGCGATCTCCCTCCGCGCTGGCCACCGCCTCGCGGTTCTTCCGGGGGTTGCGCGGAAATTACGCGATGGCGATCGATGCCCAGGGACTCGCCCGCAGCGGCTTGATGGCGTTTGCGAGCGGGGCTCGCCGCCGCATCGGATTCGCGGATGCACCGGAAGGGGCCTGGCTGGGCTACGACGAGCGGATCCCAGTCTCCCCGGATCGCTCGGCCGTGGATCGGATGCTCGGCCTGCTTGAAGGCGCCGGGATCGAGCCGATCGCGGACTGCCGGCTCCGTGTTCCCGAGGATGCGGAGGCCGGTTGGGCGGCCTGGCGATCGGCATCGATCGGAGCGGCCACCTACGTCGCCATCGCCCCGACCAGCCGATGGACGAGCAAGGAATGGCCCATGACGCACTGGCGGGGACTCCTGGAGCGACTGCTCGATGAGCGGCTCGCCGAGCGGATCGTGCTGCTCGGTGCCGCATCGGAGGCGGACCGTCTTCACGAACTCGCCGGCGATCGTGCCGAAGCGGTGGTGATGGCGGGCGCCGGTCCGCTCGCGATGTCGATGGCGGCGGTTCGCGATGCGGCGCTCCTGGTCGCCAATGATTCGGCGATGCTTCACGCTGCGGTGGGCTTCGACGTACCGCTGGTGGGGCTCTTCGGTCCGACCGACCCCGCGATCTCCGGGCCCTACGGCCGAGTCGTGGACTGCATCGCGTCGCCGCTCGCCGATGGTGCGATCCACTATCGCGATCGAGGGCTCGGTGATCGTCTCATGCGGGCGATTCAGGTCGAGCAGGTGCTGGC
>JAACEA010000429.1 GCA_009936695.1 Planctomycetia bacterium | reverse complement strand
CCGAAGGGCCGTAGCGCTCAGAGTCCGCGGATGGAGCTGTGGCGGGCTTCGCGTCGGGCGGCGGGCCTCGCCGTCATGTCCCCTGAAGAGGAGTATGCGGCGGGCTTCGGTGACCGGCATGCTTCATCGACGGCGGAACAGGCTGCAAGCCCGCTCCTCATCGACATCCCGGGTGCGTTGGATGCGGCTCGAGCTAGGATTCGCGAGCGCCGGACCTTCTGCGGCTTTCACTCGGAGATCACCGGTGGGCCGTGGCGGGCTCGGGACGCATGGGAGGAGTCAGGCGCGGACGATGACGTCCTCGAATGGTTCCGCGACGGGGGCTACAAATTCAAGTTCACGGAGACGCCCCCGCCAATGACCTGCCGGCGTGGCGTGTCAGACGGGAACGCGCCAAGCGTGTACGAGCACTGCGCGTGGTTCGCTGGACTTCTCGAGGAGTACCTGGTGCTCGGTGTGGCGGACGAGCGCGCGCACCGGGCGTTTTGCACAAATTCGTCGCAGTGCATACCCAAGGCGGACTGGGATGAAGTCGAGAAGTGGTGGCGCTTGAGACCGATCCTGGCGTGCTGTAGCCTCAACGACTATCTCGAGCCGCCGCCCTTCGTCATGGACTCGCTGGAGAAGTCGGCCCACTTGTTCGAGCCGGACGATTGCTTGCTCTTGATCGACTTGGTGTCCGGGTTTACTCACGGGCTCATGCATCCTGAGTCGCAGGAGTTCCTCGGGCTCACGTTCGCCGGCCGCGAGTTCGTGTCGCGGGCTTCACCGATGGGGGCGCGACCGATTCCGTGGTTTTTTACGAAGCTTGGCTGGCAGATGGCCAAGGCCTTTCGCAAGATGGGCATCCGGTGCATCTTCTTTGTGGATGACTGGACTTTCCTCTGCAAGCGCGATGAGGTCGAGCCGCTGTCGGTCTTCTTGATCTGGGAGTTTGCTCGGCGCGGGTGGGTCATAAACTTCGAAAAGTCGCTGCTGGGCAAGGCCGCTCCGAGGGGCGTGTCGCTCGGTGTCGAGATCCGACTGGACGAGTTTCGGTTCTGCATCCCGGAGAAGAAGAAGAAGAAGATCCTGGCGGGCATCGAGGACCTGCTCGGATGCTTCCGGGAAGGCCGCGCGATCAAGGCGCGACTGTTCGCGAAGACGCTTGGTCGCATCAACGCTTTGGCGGTGGCAGTTGGTCGGGTCGTGCGGCAGATGACGAGGCGTATGTATCGGTGGTTGGCGCTCTTGACGGGCGTCGATCCTGATGCGCCACGCCGCTACATCAAGGTGGCGTGGAACCGGGAGGCCCGCATCAGCGAACGCGAGGCGCTGGAGCTACGCTTCTGGGCTTCTGAGTTGCCCGACCACCCGGGCCGTCCGATCCGTGACGTGGGGGTGCAGTCGGTCATGCGCCTCGACAAGTGCGGCGGGGAAAGGTTGGGTGTCTTTGCCAGCGATGCCGGAGAGCCGGCGTGGATGGCGACGCTCGACGAGGGCGGCGGCACGAAGTTGGTCGCTCGCCAAGCCTTCTCGGAGTGGGAGTCGCAGCAGTCGAGCGGGCTGCGGGAGCTGTGGTCCGTTTTGCGCGGCCTCCTATCGTTCAGCTCGTTCCGCGACGCTACGCTGGTGGTGCTCAATGACAACCAGACGGCGGTTCAAGCCCTGGAGATCGGCTCGAGGACGCCGGAGATGAACGACGTGGCGATCGCCATCTTCTTGGTGGCGATGCGCAGGAACGTGCAGATCGTCGCTCGGTGGCTCGGCCGTGCTTCGGCCGAAGTCCAGGAGAACGATGACGGCTCGAAGATTGTGGATCGAGCCGACTTCATGCTGGACCCGGATGTTTTCCGGTTGATCCAGCGGCGGTTCGGGCTGCGGTACTCGTTCGACCGCTTCTCGTCGCGAGACACTACCCAGGGCGCACCGGCGTTGCCGTTCAATAGCCTGTGGGGGTGTCCCGAAGCGGCGGGCCGACCAGACGCGTTCACGCACGACTGGTCGGGCCATGTGAACTGGCTGCATCCTCCCCGATGCGACATCGGGCGGGCGATCCGGCATCTTCGCGATTGCGAAGCGGAGGGGACGATAGTGGTTCCCCTCACCCCCCGGGCGGACTGGTGGCCGTTCGTTCGGGCGGGGGCCGCGTCCGTCGCGTTTCGGCGCGGTCGGCCGGCGAGACACGTGATCGTGCGACGGCACGGTCTGTTGCGGGGAGACGGCGGCACTCGGCCTTTGGACCGCGGTCGT
>JAACEA010000428.1 GCA_009936695.1 Planctomycetia bacterium | reverse complement strand
GGCGTTCGCGTCTGGATCGCGGTTCCGGCCTGGCGGTAGGCCAGGGCTCTCCGGCCCGCCCGGTCGAGCACGTCGCAGAGCCCGAGGACGATGCCGATCATCGCGGCCGATCGTGTGACGGGCACCGCCCAATCGGAGGCGAACGGTCCGAGACTGGTCACCAGGATCGCGACGACCCCGCCGGAGATCAGGGCCAGGAGGGCGGTGGGCGACGTCATGCCGGGCCATGAATACCGGGCTCGTATCGTCAGGGTCACCGCCACCACGACCATGACGGCGCCGATCATGCCGATGATCCACGACGTGTCCCGAGGCAGCGGATCGGTGATTCCGAACGCGGCGGTCGTGGTCGACCACCAGGCGGCCGTGGATCCCAACGCCCAGATCAGGGCGGCGATGGCCAGCGTGCCCACGGCGGTGGAGACCAATCTTGGACTCGCGAGCGCCGATCCATCGATGGTTTCGAGGTCGATCGAGGCATGGAGGGATGCTTCGACCGGAAGCCCGCATTCCGGGCACCGATCGGTGATCGCCCGGCCGATCAGCGTGTATCGACAGTCACGGCAGGGGAGCTCCGCCACGATTCGCCCACCCTCGGCATCGGATTGTGCACCAGAATCGTCGAGATCCGCCATTCGGCCTCCCGGGGCGGAACCCCGCCACAGGGTCGATTCTCGATCGGTCCTTGTCAACAGAATTCGAGACCCGGGTGGAAGCCTCGATCGGGGATCTTCTTCGGCGCTCGACTCGTATACTCGACGATCCATGCAGGACTCCCTGAACAAGTTGCGTGAGTCGATCGCCTCCGTCTACATGGGCAACGCCCGAGTGGTGGACCGGCTCGTGGCCTGCCTGCTCGCCCGTGGCCACGTCCTCGTCGAGGACGTGCCCGGGGTCGGCAAGACGGTGCTGGCGAACGCGCTGGCCCGATCGATCCACGCGGACTTCACCCGGATCCAGTGCACGCCGGATCTGCTTCCCACCGACATCACCGGAGCGGCGGTGCTGAATCGCCAACGCGACGACTTCGAGTTCCGCAAGGGGCCGATCTTCGCCAACATCGTCCTGGCGGACGAGGTCAATCGGACCACGCCTCGCACCCAGTCGGCGATGCTCGAGGCGATGAGCGAAGGCCAGGTCTCGGCGGAAGGCGCGATGCACCCGCTGCCGGAGCCGTTCATGGTGATCGCGACCCAGAACCCCTACGAGTTCGAGGGAACCTACTTCCTGCCCGAGAACCAGCTCGACCGCTTCCTGATGCGGATCAGTCTCGGGTATCCCGCGCCGGACGACGAGGTTCGGATCCTCGACGTGCAACCGGCCCGGACCACGCTGAAATCGCTGGATCCGGTGCTCACCCGGGAGGACGTCCTCGCCCTGCAGGCCACCACCGACGCGGTCCGGCTCGATCGAAGTCTCGCCGACTACATCATCGCGCTCGCGACCGCGACCCGTGAAGACGGTGACCTCCGCGTCGGCCTGAGCCCGCGAGGTTCGCTCGCGATCGCGCAGGCGGCCCGCGCCACCGCGGTGCTCGCCGGTCGCGACCACTGCATCCCCGAGGACGTGGTCGAGAACGTGCTTCCGGTCTGCGCCCATCGCGTGGTCAGCAAGACCGCGATGCACGAAGGCGACACCATCACCGCCCGCCGCATCATGCAGCGGATTCTCGAAACCGTTCCGAGTCCGGTGTGAGCTGGCGATGAAGGCGGTCGTCCTACTTTCCGGCGGTCTCGATTCCGCCACCGTCCTGGCCTGGGCGAAGGCCGAAGGTCGCGAATGCTTCGCGCTCTCGTTCGACTACGGCCAGCGGCATCGGATCGAACTGGAACGGGCCGCGGAGCTCGCTGATCGGCTCGGCGCTCGCGAACACCGGGTGCTCTCGATCGATCTGCGGGCGTTCGGCGGGTCCGCGCTCACCGACGACATCGCGGTGCCGAAGGATCGGGTCGACGGTCACGGCCGGACCGCCGGCGAGCCCGCCGAGGCGTCGATCCCCATCACCTACGTGCCCGCCCGGAACACGATCTTCCTCAGTTTCGCGATGGCCTACGCGGAGGTCCGGGCCGCGGAGGAGATCTGGCTCGGGATCAACGCGATCGACTACTCGGGATATCCGGATTGCCGGCCCGAGTACCTCGCCGCGTTCCAGCGAATGTCCGATCTCGCGACCAAGGCCGGCGTGGAAGGGCACGGACCGCGGTTCGTCTCGCCGCTGGCGGAGCTCGGCAAGGTCGACATCGTCCGAAAGGCCCGCGCGCTCGACGTGCCGATCGATCGGACGTTGAGCTGTTACGACCCCGATGACGACGGGACGCCTTGCGGAAGGTGCGACTCCTGCATTCTCCGGCAAGCGGCGATCGCCGAAGCCTGACCGGCCGTCGCGTCGCCCGATGGAATCGCATCGCCCCGCGGAAGCGATGCTTCCGCGGGGCGATCTCCTACTGGTTCGATTCGGGGACGTCGCCCGCGAATCAGGGGCAGTCCGCCGGACGGAAGTCGGGAAGCGGCCACGCGCAACCGCCCCAGTTCGAGAGGAGCTGTCCGAGATCACCGGAATCGATGGTCGGTGATTGACGATCGAGATTGAAGCACTGCCCATCGGCCGATGGAACGCCGCCGTAGTCCCAGTGGAGAAGCAGTTCGGCGAGGTCGCTGCCGTCGACCATGCCGTCCCGATTGAAATCGCCGGGGCAGGTATCGCACCACGGCACCTCGCCCGCCGCGGGTTCGTTCAGGTACTGATGCGGTTCGATGTAGGTGATGAGGAACATCGGGTGATGCGTGGCGTGGATCATCTCGCTCGCCGCCCCGAAGCTTCCGCTCAGATCACCCGGCACGAAGTCCTTCGCCTCCGGGTCGAACTCGTTCCAGTTGAGCGTGAGGCCGAGGCCGCTGAATGGGAATCCCACCACGTAGTCGAGGTCCTGCCAGTCGCGGGGGGCCGAGTCCCAGCTGTTCGACTTCCACTTCACGAGCCAGTCCTCGAAACCCTGCGTTCCCCGATACTCGGTCGGCGGGTTGTTTCGACCGTTGTCGGTGTAGCCGACGAAGTCCGCGGTGGCGGTGATGTAGGCGTCGTAGAGCGGTTCGTCGGCGGTCGGTGCCCGGTAGCTTCCGACCCCCTTCTCGACGGACCAGATCGGACGTCCGTTCTGCGTGGGGAGTCGCTCGGTCGTCCGGCGCATCGACGGATTGAAGGACGGCCTGACGAACGCGTCGCGATCGGCCACGAACACGTAGAGCTGCTGCTTCCACCATCGAGCGCTCGCCGGCTGATCCGCGCCGATGCCCGGGCGGTACTCCCACGGGTCGCTGAACGGGACGGATCCGTCGTCCCCCGGAAACATGTAGGGCATGCCGACGCCCGACACCGCGATCGACGGCGCGAGCACGCAGGGCATGGCGTTCGGCGCGGGGTCTTCCGGATCGGAGCAGCCGCCAAGTCCCAGTACCTCCCGGACGTAGTGGAGCGTGGTACCGGGGGCGTACACGACGCCGCCGTCCTCCTGTTCGGCGATGTGGGCCGTCATCCAGTTGTTGTACGTCTTGTCATGCGTGTTGACTTCGTAGGGTCGGAACACCGCCTCCCCGTTCGAATCCAGGTCGAGAATCGGCAGGTAGGCGTCGCGCACGGATCGGAACCCGCCGCCGGCGAAGGTCGACGGCTTGTTCACATTGAGACTGATCACGATCACCGGATTGTCGATCGTGTACGGCACGGGGGGATCGTCCGGGTGGTACTGGACGTTGATGGTGAGCGGTTGATCGGATTCCGGGAACGAGACCAGCTTCTCCCAGACCAGGTCAGGCTGCTCGGTGGTCACGCTCGCGGGCGCGCCGATGGGAGCGTTGTCCGGGCCGAGGAGGAGCGTCGACCTGTTGTACTGCTTGACCCAGTCCGCCAGCGGATAGAAACCGGTCGGCGGGAACGAGACCGGATTGAAGATGTCGAGTGGATTGCACGGCTCGTCGCCGGCGGCGCAAGGTGCGGCCGCGAGCGATGTCAGCATCAAGCCTCCGGCCAGAAGCACAGCCGCCGATGGGTTGCGGAATTGACGCATGGGGTTCTTTCTCCTTGGAGACGAATTATCGTTGGCGTCGACGGATCCGGCGATCCGGAATGGGGATCACCCGGGCGATCCCGAGAAACCGCCGGACCCCGCTCCCGACCATGGTACCGGGCCGAGGCGCTGGAACAAGATGAATCGAGGCGCGACGACCATCCGGCCGCGTCACCGCGTCATACCTTCGTCCTTGCTCAGATATCGAGGTTCTTCACCTCGAGGGCGTGTGCCTCGATGTAGTTCCGGCGCGCCTCGACGTTCTCGCCCATCAGGGTCGCGAAGAGGGCATCGGCTTCGCTCGCGGCGTCCCAACTGACCCGCAGGAGGGTCCGCTTCTCGGGATCCATCGTGGTCTCCCAGAGTTGTTCGGCTTCCATCTCACCGAGACCCTTGAACCGCTTCACTTCGCTGCCCCTGCGGCCGACCTCCTGCATGGTCGAGGTGATCGCGGGGATGTTCACCGCTTCGACGATCTCCTCGGGCGGATCCTTCTTCGGGGTCGCGACCAGCCAGCCGTAGCGGGTGGGCAGTCGCTCACCGGTGACCGCTTCCTCCTGGACGAGTGCCCAGTCGTCGATCGAGACGCCGGTCTCGGCGAGCTCCACGATGATCCGGTCGATCTCCCGGTTCTCGTGGAGTTCCCAGACGGTGGCGACCCGGGTGGGATCGGGACCGGGGACGGCCTCGGGATCGATCGACGTATCGAGGATCAGATCGTTCGCCCCGATCGCCTCCATCGCCTCGGCCTCGCTCCAGCAGAGCCGCTCTCCGGACTGCCACCGAAGATGGAAGTGGGGAAGCCGGTCCTCGCCCTGGGGATCGCGGTGCCGGGCGTCGAGCAGGTCCGTGAAGAGGAGGCCTCGGCGCTGGGACACGGTGACGAGTTCGTCGAGTCGTTCGAGTCGGCGGAGAAGCCGTCTGGCGTCGTCGCCCTCCACGCGGGATCGAATTTCGCCGTCGTCCTCGCGGATGACGAAGACCGCGTGCTCGAGGGACTGGTCGATGAGCACCTCGTTCATGCGTCGATCGTTCAGCACGTACGAGGCCTTCTTGCCCCGAAGCAGCTGGTAGAGCGGAGGCTGCGCGATGTAAACGTGGCCCCGCCGAACCAGTTCCGACATCTGCCGGAAGAAGAACGTCAGCAGGAGCGTGCGGATGTGCGAGCCGTCCACGTCGGCGTCCGTCATGATGATGATGCGGCCGTATCGAAGCTTGCTGACGTCGAAATCCTCGCCGATGCCGCACTGCAGCGCCTGGATCAGCGTGCGGATCTCCTCGAATCCGAGGACCTTGTCGAGCCTCGCCTTCTCGACGTTGAGCAGTTTGCCGCGAAGCGGAAGGATGGCCTGCGTGACGTGGTTTCGTCCGCCCTTCGCGCTTCCGCCCGCCGAATCACCCTCGACGAGGAAGATCTCGGTCTCCTCGACCTTGTTGCTCGAACAGTCCGCGAGCTTGTGCGGCATGCCGCCCGAATCGAGTGCGCCCTTCCGCTTGATCAGTTCGCGCGCCTTTCGGGCGGCTTCTCGCGCCTGGGCGGCGAGGACCGCCTTCTGGGCGATCTGCTTCGCTTCCTGGGGGTGTTCGTCGAGCCAGGCGCCGAGTCCATCGGAGACCAGCTTGCTGACGAAGCTCTCCGCCTCCTGGTTGAGCAGCTTTTCCTTGGTCTGGTTGTTGAACTGCGGATCGGCGATCTTCACGCTCACGATCGCGGTCAGGCCTTCGCGGAGGTCGTCGCCGCTCGGCGTGACGTCCTTGAGCAGGTTGTTCTTCTTCGAGTAGCCGTTGATGGTCCGGGTGAGGGCGGTCTTGAAGCCCTGGACGTGGGTACCGCCGTCCGGATTGAAGATGTTGTTGCCGAAGGCGAGCAGGTTCTCGCTCGTCGAGTCGGTGTACTGCATCGCGATCTCGGCGCGGATCTGCAATTCCTCGTCGCCGGCTTCGAAGTGGATGATGGGGCTGTCGGCCTTCTTCGCCGAGTTGAGATGCGCGACGTACGCGAGCAGGCCCTTCTCGTCGTGATAGGTCTCCTCGCGGATTCGTCCGGACGCGTCGACCCGCTCGTCGATCAGCCGGATCACGACCCCCGAGTTCAGAAAGGCCAGCTCGCGGAGTCGATGCTGAAGGGTCTCGAACCGGAATTCGGTCTCGGGGAAGATCGTCGAGTCGGGTTTGAAGGAGATCCGGGTGCCGTTGCGGCCTTCGGGGATGTCGATGACGCCGGACTGGTCGAGGTCCACGAGCGGTTTGGAGACCTCGCCGCGGGAGAATTCGATCGCCTTGACGCCGCCGTCCTTGACCACTTCGACGCGGGTCCACTCCGAAAGGGCGTTGACGCACTTCACGCCCACGCCGTGGAGCCCGCCGGAGACCTTGTAGGCGTTGTCGCCGAACTTCCCGCCCGCGTGGAGCTGGGTGAGGATCACCTCGACCGCGGGTCGGCCGTCGATCGTCGGGTTCTCGTGCTTCATCGGGCCGGTCGGCATGCCACGGCCGTCGTCGGTCACGACGCAGGACCCGTCGATGCCCAGTCGCACCGTCACGCGGGTCGCGAAGCCGGCCATGGCCTCGTCGATCGCGTTGTCCACGCACTCGTAGACGAGGTGGTGGAGGGCGTTGAGTCCCGTGCCGCCCACGTACATGCCCGGTCGCTTCCGAACCGCCTCGAGACCCTCGAGGACCTGGATGGAATCGCTGGTGTAGTCGCCACCCTGGCCGGTGGAGGCGTCGACGGGTTCGGTTGGATCGGTCATGGCCGGGGCTCAGCGGGTGGGGTGCGGTTCGGGCGCGACATCTCGGGAGGGGCCCGGCTCGGATCAGCCGGACAGGGTTCGCGAGGTGACGCGAAGGCGTCGAAAGATCGGCCGTTCCGGGCCTGATCGATCGCGTCCCGAAGCATCAACTTCGGGACACCGAATTCTACCGGAAAACCGCCGCGAAAGTGGTGTTTCGGAGGGCTCGAAACGACTTCCCCTGCTCCCTGCGGGCCAACTTCAGGCCACGTGGCGACGAGGCTCGGCGAGCCCTTCGGGCAGGGTCCCGATTGGAGGCAGCGGACGTCCGTCCTGGTGCGTGGCGTGGATCCCGGCGTCGGTCGCCAGATCGATTTCCGCCCCCGTTCGCCCCGGTCGGATTTCGCGTACCAGCGGGCCGAGCGGGTGAAGCTCGTTGGGGACGAGTACGACTGCTTCCCGGCCGTTCGAGAGTCGGACCGAGGTCCCGGGGGGGAGGGCGGGGACGGCGATCGGGAGCGCCGCCAGCACGGTGGGGTCGAACCATCCGCGTCGAACGGGGTCGGTCATCCAGGCGAGGGACTCGATCCGGGTCTCCTCGGGATGGAGTGACCGGCGGCGGTCGAAATGGTCGGCGACCGCGACGATCCGACTGAACACATGGAGATCGGCGGGAGGCGACGTCCGACGACCCGCGGACGCCGGGAATCCGGTTCCGTCGAAGCGTCGATGGTGCTGCATCGCGGCGGCAACGACCGCGGCCGGGACCGATCGGGTGAGGATCCTCCGGGCGTCCAGGCAGTGTGCGGCTTCGGTCGTCGGATCGGGTGTCTCGAGGTTCTCGTCGCAGGGAACGCGAATCCGCCCGATGTCGTGCAGGAGTCCACTCAGTGCCAGAGGCGCGAGATCGGTGGCTCGTATCCGGGAGAGGCGAGGGCGTTCGGAGGCCACGTGGTTCCGAAGCAGGAGTCCGAGCAGGAGTGACAGGTGGCAGACCGAGACGGCGTGCCGGGTCGCCTCGTCGTCGCCTCCGACGACCTCGGTCACGAGCCGGGCGGTGCGGCTCGAGTCCTGGGCGGTTGCGACGAGTTCGTTCACCGCGGTCCTCATCGCATCGACGGCCACCGCGGGATTCCGCGTCGCGGCGATGTCGCGAATCGACGCACCGGCTCGATCCGCGAGATCGTCCCG
>JAACEA010000427.1 GCA_009936695.1 Planctomycetia bacterium | reverse complement strand
TTCGTCGACGAGTCGTGGCCGAGTTTCGGGCGGTCCTTCGACTTCAGCTCCGGGATCATCGCCTGGGCGAGTTTCTTGCCCAGCTCGACCCCCCACTGATCGAACGAGTTGATTCGCCAGATCGATCCCTGCACGAAGACCTTGTGCTCGTAGAGGGCGATGAGCCGACCGAGCATGCGCGGGGTCAGTTTGTCGCAGAGGAAGGTGCTGGTGGGACGGTTTCCCTCCATCTCCTTGTGCGGGGCGAGCCACGCGGGGACGCCTTCCGCCTCGATGTCGGCGACGCTCTTTCCGAACGCCAGCGCTTCGGTCTGGGCGAAGACGTTGGCCACCAGCTTGTCGTGATGATCGCCGATCCTGTTCACCGGGTCCGCGAACACGATGAAGTCCGCCGGCACCATGCGGGTCCCCTGGTGGATCATCTGATAGAAGGCGTGCTGGCCGTTGGTCCCGGGCTGGCCCCAGATCGCGGGGCAGGTCCCCCAGCCGACGTGCTTGCCGTCGAGCTGGGTGTGCTTGCCGTTGGATTCCATCTCCAGTTGCTGGAGGTAGGCGCTGAACCGATCGAGATACTGGTCGTACGGCAGGATCGCCACCGTGCCCGCATCCCAGAAGTCCGCGTACCAGAGGCCGATGAGGGCCTGGATCATCGGCAGGTTCCGGGTCATCGGCGTCTTCCGGAAGTGCTCGTCCATGTCGTGGAAGCCGTCGAGCAGCTCGCGGAACCGCTTCGGTCCGATCGCGATCATGGTGCTCAGGCCGACCGCGGAATCCATCGAGTACCGGCCGCCGACCCAGTCCCAGAATCCGAACATGTTCCGGGTGTCGATGCCGAACTTCGCGACCTCCTCCGCGTTGGTCGAGACGGCGACGAAGTGCTTCGCGCTCGCGGCCGCGTCGCCGTCGAAGGCCTTGAGGACCCACTTTCGGGCGGTATGGGCGTTGGTCATCGTCTCGAGCGTGGTGAAGGTCTTGCTGCAGACGATGAAGAGCGTCTCCTCGGGATCGAGATCGAGCGTCTTCTCGTGGAAGTCGTTGGCGTCGACATTGGAGACGAAGCGGACCGTGAGCCCGCGATCGGAGTATTTCCGGAGGGCGTCGTAGGCCATGGCGGGGCCGAGGTCGCTGCCGCCGATGCCGATGTTCACCACGTTCCGGATGGGGCGGCCCGAATGACCGAGCCAGCGTCCGCGCCGGATCTTGTTGGCGAAGGCGCCCATGCGTCGGAGGACTTCGTGGACCGCGGGCACGACGTTCTCGCCGTCCACCTCGATGATCGCGTCCGCCGGCGCTCGAAGCGCCGTGTGCAGGACCGCCCGATCCTCGGTGATGTTGATCTTCTCGCCCTTGAACATCGCGTTCCGATGCTTCTCGACCCCGGCGGCGCGGGCGAGCTCGAAGAGGAGCTTCATGGTCTCGGCGTCGACGAGGTGCTTGGACCAGTCGAAGTGGATCCCCAGGGCCTCGGTCGAGCATCGGGTCCCCCGTCGGCGATCGGCGGCGAAGAGTTCGGTGAGCGAGGTCCGCCCCATCTTCTTCCGGTGGCGTGCCAGTGCCTTCCACTCCGGAAGCCGGTCGATTCGGGGACGATCGATGATGCTCTTGACGCTCTTCGCGGTCATGGTCGGCTCGCTCCGGTCGGGGTCGTTCGGGGGTGGCGGCGATCCGCCGATTGTTCCCGTGATACGCTGCGGCTCGAAACTACCAGAACCCGACCGGGATCGTTCCCGTCGGAACGACCGGACGCACGAACCTCGAGGATTCTCCGATGCCCGCGACCCGCGATCTTCACGAACTCGGCCAGAGCCTCTGGCTCGACAACATCACCCGCGAGATCCTCGACGACGGGACGCTGCAGCGATACATCGACGACCTGTCGGTCACCGGACTCACGTCCAATCCCTCGATCTTTCAGAAGGCGATCGGAGGGTCCGACGGCTACGACGATCAGATCCGGGAACTGCTCGGGCAGGGGCTCGACACCGAGCCGCTCTTCTTCGAACTCGCCATTCGTGATCTTCAGCGGGCGGCTGACCTCTTCAAGCCGATCCACGAGGCGACCGACGGGGTCGACGGCTGGGTGAGTCTCGAAGTCTCGCCGCTGCTCGCCAACGACACCGAGAACACGATCACCCAGGCGAAGGAACTTCACGCCAAGGCCGGACGTGACAATCTCTTCATCAAGGTCCCCGGGACCCGCGAGGGTCTGCCCGCGATCGAGGAACTGATCTTCGCCGGCGTTCCGGTCAACGTGACGCTGCTCTTCTCCCGCGAGCATTATCTCGCCGCGGCGGAGGCCTACACCCGAGGCGTCGAACGCCGGGTGGCGGCCGGGCTCGATCCGTTCGTCTGCTCCGTCGCGAGCCTCTTCATCTCGCGATGGGACAAGGGGACGGCCGACGTGCTCGAAGGCGATCTCAAGAACGCGGCGGGCATCGCGATCGGCGAGCGGACCTACAAGTCCTTCCACGAATTCATCAACGGCGAACGGTGGGCCGAGCTCAAGGAGCACGGTGCGAAGCCCCAGCGGCTGCTGATGGCGAGCACCGGCACCAAGGATCCGGCGTTGCCCGACACGCTCTACGTCACCTCGCTGGCGGCGCCCGACACCGTGAACACCATGCCCGAGAAGACGCTCCTCGCCTTCGCGGATCATGGCGTGCTCGACGGCCCGATGCCGCTCGACGGTGGTGATTGCGAAGCGGTGCTCGTTGGAATCACCCGGGCTGGAGTGGATCTCGACGCGCTGGCGGAACGACTCCAGGTCGAGGGTCGGGACTCCTTCGATGCGGCATGGCATGCGATGATCGCGGACATCGCGGCCAAGGCCGAGGCGGTCGGCAAGGGCTGATCGTGCAGGGCAGCGGCCCGAATCCCGGCGAGCCCGGGCGATGACAACCCCGCCCCGTCCGGAAGGCCCGGTGTCTCCGGGACCGGTACGGGCGGGACAACCCCAGAACGGCAGTCGCGTGAACAAACTCCTCGACGAACTCACCTGGCGCGGATTGCTGCACCAGAGCACCTCGGAATTCCTCGGCGACCATCTCGCGGCGGAATCCCGCCACGGGTACGTCGGATTCGATCCGACCGCCGACAGTCTCACCATCGGCAATCTCGTGCCGATCATGCTGCTCGCCCACTTCCAGCGGGCCGGGCATCATCCGGTGGTGGTGATGGGCGGCGGCACCGGTCTGATCGGCGATCCGTCCGGCAAGAGCGCGGAGCGACCGCTGCTGACGGCGGAGCAGGTCGCCCGGAACGTGGAGGCCCAGCGATCGATCTTCGAGCGGGTCCTCGATTTCTCGGAGTCGTGCGGGAATCGCGCCGTGATCGTGGACAACCTCGACTGGCTCTCGCGAATCGGCTTCATCGAACTTCTCCGCGACGTCGGGAAGCACTTCTCGGTGAACGTGATGATGCAGAAGGAGTCGGTGAGTTCACGCCTGAACGAGCGTGAGCAGGGGATCAGCTACACCGAGTTCAGCTATCAGATCCTGCAGGCCTACGACTTCCTTCATCTCCATCGCACCCGGGGCGTGACGATCCAGATGGGCGGGAGCGATCAGTACGGCAACATCGTCGCGGGGATCGATCTCACCCGTCGTCTGGAGCGGAAGGACGACGGAGATGGCGTCGAGACGTTCGGGCTCACGTCACCGCTGGTCACCAAGGCGGATGGGGGCAAGTTCGGCAAGTCCGAGACCGGGGCGATCTGGCTCACGGCGGACCGCACCAGCCCGTATCGGTTCCACCAGTTCTGGCTGAATTCGTCCGACGAGGACGTGATCAACTTCCTGAAGTGGTTCACCTTCCTCGGCCGCGAGGAGATCGAGGCCCTCGCCGCCGCGAACGTCGACCGTCCGCAGGAGCGGGCGGCCCAGCGGCGTCTGGCGGACGAGGTCACGGCCATGATGCACGGCGCCGCCGCGGTCGACTCGGCGCGGGCCGCGGCCGCAGCGCTCTTCAGTGGCGAGGTCCGGGGCCTCGACGCCCCGACCCTGCAGGCGATCGCGGAGGATCTTCGATCCGAAACGATGTCGCGTCGCGACCTTCTCGGGGCGGAGCCGCCGACCATCGGTGCGGCCCTGCGATCCCTCGGTCTCGCGTCGAGCAACCGCGAGGTCCGGGAGTTCATAAAGAGCGGCGCCGTCCGGATCAACGGTGACCCGGTCGCGGAGGATCGCCCGCTGGACGCGGATGATCTCCTGCACGACGCCTGCACCCTGCTCCGACGGGGCCGGAAGAACTGGGGCGTGATCACCTGGGTGGATTGATGAACCGTCCGCCCGCTCGACTCGAAGCGGCACGGGACCCGGTCAGGGCTGTCGCACGCGATCTTCGATCCTGATCGAGATGGTGGGACTGGTATCGGGCTTCTCGCCGATGCGGGCGACCTCGACGCCCCGGGGAAGCCGCCACATCGAGATCCTCGTCTCCTGGATCCGGTTCGCGAGGTCGTCGCTGGTCAGGTGGATGAACGCGATCACGTTCGCGCGGCCGTTCGCCACGTCGTCGATCGCCGCCTTCGGCCCCCGAAGCGTCACGTCGCGGAGGAAGACCGAGGCCGGGTCGATGGTCACCTCGTACTGGTCGAGGTCGGCGGGTGGGCCCGAGACCTGGACGGGGATCGAAGGCACCACGATCGAGGCGTCGGTCGACACGAGATCGAGACCGACCCGGGCCTTCCGAGGGGTCATTCGGATCGCGTCCGACTGGCCGTCGATCCGTTCGGGAAGCACGAGCACCACTTCCAGTTCATGTCGTCGGCCCGGTGCGAGGTCGGCGACGTCGGCGTCATCGACGAGGGCGGTGACCGACAGGCCGGGAAGATCGGCGAGGGTGGTGGGAAGCAGGAGTTCCACCTCGGCGGGGACGACGTCGACGGCATTGGTGGTCTGCACGCCGTCGGGCAGATCAACGACGACCGGAACCCGTCGACGCTCCAGCGACTCGATCGTGATCCGGGCCGTCTGGGGATCCGCGGCCAGCACGGTCACCGCGATCTCGTCCGCGTCGAGGAACGCCTGGCCGAGCGCCAGGAGATCGATCTCGTGTTCGCCCGGCGCGGAGGGGACTCCAAGGGTGCCGATGGGGACCTCCAGCGCTTCTCGGAAGCGGGAGGCGACCGCGTCGACCTCGCGTCGCGGACCTCTGACCTGGAAACTCACCGAGGTGAGCTCTTCGGGGGAGATGCGAACCGAATCCTTCGTCTGGCCGGTGAAACGAAGATCGGAGAAGGACGTGATCTCCTCCCGGGTCTCGCCCGCCGCCCAGATCCAGATGAGGACGGTGACCAGGGTGACCGTCACCAGATTGGTGATGCGCTCGCGTCGGGTCTCCATGTCTGCCATGTCAGGCGATCTCCTCTGTCTCGTTCGGCGCCGTCGTTTCACGGACGGCGGAGAAACGCCGCGTGAACTCCTCGGCGAATCGCTCCCGCGCGATCGGAGGGGAGAGGATGCCATCTTCCGCGATTCGAACCCGCCCGTTCTCCTCGCTCACGACCACGACCAGGCAGTCGGAATCGAGCGTGACGCCGACCGCCGCCCGGTGGCGGCTTCCCAACTGGCTGGGCACCATCCCCGAGGGCGCCAACGGCAGCTGGACCTTCGCCGCCGCGATTCGATCGCCGCGGACCACCACCGCCAGGTCGTGGAGCGGGTTGTTCGGATAGAAGATCGACTGGAGCAGCCGCGGGTCGGCGAGGGCGTCGATCGGCACCGAGTTCCGAAGCAGGGACTCGAGCCCGAGCGTCCGTTCGAAGACGATGATCGCGCCGAACTGGCTCTTCGCGAGAAAATCGACCGCCTCGGTCACCGCGGTCACCACCCGGTCCCGGGCCACCGGGCTCTTCCCGAAGATCTTCGCGCGGCCCAGCGTGATCATCGCCTGCCGAAGTTCGGGCTGGAACACCACGACCAGCATGATCGCGACGAGGCCGACCACCCGGTCGCCGAGGAAACGGACCCGGCCCAGCGTGTCGCTCGCATCGCCGGTCAGCCGGAGGAGGATCGCCACCACCACCACCAGCACCGCAAAGCCGCGAATGACGCCGGCGCCGCTCGAGCGACGAAGGAACCGGAGGATCATCCAGACGACCAGCCAGATGATCGACAGCTCGACGACGAGCTCGATGGGCTCGTAGCCACGGAAAACGTCGAGGAATGCTGGAAGTCGAAGGCTGTCCATGCTCGGGGCCGAGTATATCGAAGCGGGCGCGGGAGGCCGTTCGGGCCGGGGCCGGCTCGGCTAGGATGGAAGCATGTCGACGATGTTGAAGGGTCTGGTGATCGGTCGGTCCACGGGACTTTGTGCCGAGACGGAGGCGGAGCTCGCGGTGGGGCACCTGCACAGGCGTCCCGACCATGCCCGCAACCTCGCAGACGCTCGCGGCTGCAGCGGTAGGCGCCGCCGCGGTCATCAGCTCCGCCGTCGTGTACGCGCTCCTGCTCACGCGGCGGCGCCAGGGCCGAATCTGCCTGCAGCGCGGCGCGTGGCGCGTGCGCTGGGCGGTCGCGGCAGACGTTCCCACGATACTGCGCTTCGTGCGCGAGCTGGCCGAATTTGAGAAGCTGCTGCACGAGGTGGTGATGACCGAGGCGCAGCTGCTAGCCGACTTCGAGAACGGCCACTGGGAGGCGCTGCTGTGCGAGCCCGTGGGCGGCGGCGAGCCCGCGGGCTTCTCGCTCTATTTCCACAGCTACTCGACCTTCGAGGGGCTGTCGCTGTACCTGGAGGACCTGTACGTCGCGCCCTCGGCGCGCGGCTCGGGCGCCGGGCTCGCGCTGCTGCAGGCCACCGCGACCGTCGCCGCCTCGCGGGACTGCGCCCGCCTGCAGTGGCAGGCGCTCGACTGGAACAAGAAGGCGGCCGACTTCTACACGTCGGACGCCGCCGGCGCGCGCCAGCGGATCGGCGACGACGGCACGCAGTGGCTCAACTTCATCATGGAGAAGAAGGCCATCGCGGCGCTGGCTGGTGGCGGGAGGAAGCAAACGTAGAGTGAGAGAGGGCTGGCCGCC
>JAACEA010000426.1 GCA_009936695.1 Planctomycetia bacterium | reverse complement strand
GTGTCGATGTCCACCTTCCTCGACGTTCCGGGACGCCCGACCCAGCGAAGCGTCGGGTCGATCGAACGGGCGGCCTCGATGATTCGAGGATCGCAGTCATCCGGGCCCGCGGTCAGCACGTCGTTCCACCCCGCCGGGCTTCCGAGCAGCATGATCGACTTGGGCTTCCTGGAGTCCGGCCTCGTTCGTTCCGCGACTCGATCGAGCAGCAGGAGGCTGGTCGCAGGTGCGGACGAACGAACGTCGGAAGCGAAGGTCACCATCCCGGTCACGGCATCCGGACGGCGGGCGGCGAGAACGCTGTCCGCGAGCTCGCGAAGCACCTGACGTTGTGCGACTCCGGGACGCCCGAGCCAGTGGTCGTTTCGGGGATCACCCGGCCCGAGGAGCATGTCCAACTCCCGGCCTGCGAGTCCGCTCATCACGGCCTTGCGAATCGCGGGATCCTCGGCGTTTCGCTCGAGCACCGCGTCGAACAGGGGAATCGCCTGGTCAGCCGGAAGTTCACCGATGGAAAGCGCCGCCTGCATGCGGACGCGCGGATGATCATCGAATGCAAGCTGGGTGAGCGGGCCCGCGGCGGTCGCCGGCGGCACCGATTCCATGATTCTGGCGGCATGTTCTCGGATGACCGGATCACCATCCCCGACGAGACCGCCGATCAACGCGGAATCGACCGCCCCGATTCCATCGAGCGTCCACACCGCGTGCAGCCGGCTCGCGACCGGTCGATCGACGTCGAGTGCGATGCCCCGGAGGATCGACGCCACCCCGGTCGCCCGACGCTCGACCAGAAGCCGTTGCGCCGTGTCGCGACGGAATCCGTTGGGATCGGTGTCGAGGACGTCGACGAGCTCGCGATCGGACATCGATGCGATCGACACGACGTCGATCTTCCGTGGCGCATCCTCATCGACCACCCTCCAGATCCGGCCCATGCCGATCGGGCTCGCCAGACCTCTGGCCCCGACCTGCTTGCGAAGCCATGACGTCATGTAGATCCGATGCTGCACCACGCCACGGGCGAAGTCGACCACGTAGAGACCGCCATCCGGCCCCGTGAGCAGGTTGACCGGCCGGAATCGTTCGTCGGTCGATGCGAGAAACTCCTCCTTCTCGTAGACCGGTGACGCCACCGGCAGGCCGTCCTGATCGGTGATGTCGTATCGCTTGACGAGGTTGCCCGCCGTCTCGCACACGAAGGCGTCGCCGTACGCACCGTCGATCATGGTTCCCCGGAAGACCTCCGGTCCGCAGGCCGCGGTGAAGGAACGAAGGGTTCCATCCTTGCGCAGGGTCTGGTTCTGGTATCCACGATTCACACCCGGATTGATGCGCACCGGCCAGGTCGATCGATCCGACGCCACCCGACGCGGCACGCCGGGGAGGCCGCTCGAACCGGGATTGCGCGATGCGTAGTGCTTCGGGATCGCATCGCCGATCAGCGGATCCGAGTTAGGAGAGTAGTAGAGACGACCGAGATCATCGCGCGCGACACCCCACTGGCCGTGCCGCGGAACCTCCCTGGTCTCGATCTCGAGTTCACCGTCGGCGCGCTCCCGAAGTCGGAACGACTGATGATGCTGCGAGGTCTCGTAGAAGTTGTCGATTCCGTATCGAAGACCGTTGCCGGCGTGCTCGGGATTCTCGATGCCCGCGAAGCCCGAGACCAGGACCTGCGTGTCGTCGGCGCGGCCGTCACCATCGAGATCGCGGCAGTAGACGAGGTTGGGGGGTTCGATCACCAGCAGACCGTCGAAGGCGGGGGCGATTCCACGGGGAAGCACGAGGTGATCGAGAAAGACATCGGAATCATCCATGACGCCGTCACCGTCGCGATCACGAAGTCTCACCACGCGACCGACCGGTTCCTCCTCGCCGTCGCCATCCGCATTCGGCATGTAGCCACGCATCTCGACCACCCACATGTCGCCGTTCCCGTCGAACGCGATCTGCACCGGATCGCCGATCAGGGGTTCGCTCGCGATCAGATCGATCCGGTGTCCCGGTTGAAGCCGGAACGCCTCCGCCGCCGCTTCCGGCGTGAGTGGTGGTGAGGGTGGAAGGACCCACGCCTCCGGAAGATCACGCTGGATCTCTCCGGACCGATCGCCGTTCTGCGCGGTGGCGGTGGCGATCGGAATGGAGATCGCGGCCAGTCGGATCAGGGAGGTTCGAGGCATGTACAGAGTGTAGGAGTCGCGGAGGCGTTCATGAAACGAAACCTCGATCGATGACGTCCATCCCACCGGGAAGGGTATGCTCGCCGCATGCGATCCAACCCCTTCGCCACCGGATGTCGTCTCCTTGGAATCCTG
>JAACEA010000425.1 GCA_009936695.1 Planctomycetia bacterium | reverse complement strand
CCGCATCTCAGGCGTGCACCGCCGAGGTGTTGATCGGCTGATCCTCGTCGTCGGCGAGCCCGGCGCCTCTGGCGATTCGCCATGCCCGACGGTCCATCGAGATCAACAGACCCAGCGAGAAGGCGGTGAGGATCCAGCCGGTCCCCCCCCGGCTCACCAGCGGCAGCGCGATTCCCTTCGTGGGCGCCATGCCGGTCGTGACCATGAGATTGATGACCGCCTGCAGGCCGAAGGTGAGCACGATTCCGAAGCCGACCAGCCTGGAGAAGGGTGGAACCGCCTCGAGCGCCAGATCCGAGTCGTTCACGGCCGGCGTCGATCGCCCGCCGATGATCCGACCGCCGACGAGCACCAGGCCGATGAAGAGCCCGATCAGAAGGGCCGCTCCGAACGCACCGAGCTCTTCGCAGATGATCGGAAAGATGAAGTCGGTCTGATTCTCCGGAAGCCACCCGTACTTCTGGATCGAGTGCCCGAAGCCGACGCCCTCGATGCCGCCGGAGCTGATCGAGCCGAGCGATTGGACGAGCTGGAAGCCGCTGCCCTGTGGATCCGCATAGGGATCGAGCATGGTCATCACCCGCTTCACCCGATACGGCTCGGCCAGCACGAGTGCGATGAATGCGAGCACTCCGACGGGCGCGAGCCCGAGCACCTGCCAGAGGCGAACCCCGGCGACGAGCAGCATGCAGACCGTCACGGTCATCACCAGTGCCGCGGTTCCGAGGTCCTCGAGGGCGATCAACCCGCAGATGAAGCCCGAGAGCAGGAGTGGTGGAAGCATGCCCGTGGTGAAACGATGCATCGACGAGGCGTGACGGATGCAATGCCATCCGACGATGATCGGTAGCCCCCATTTGGCGATCTCGCTCGGCTGGAACTGCAGTGACCCGACCCGAAGCCATCGATGCGCCCCCTTGACCTCGGGCGCAAGCTGGGGCACGAAGGTCAGGAGCAACGTCCCGACGATCAGGGCGAGAAGCCAGGGAATCGGCGATGCGAGCCCCCCCGCCCGACCGAGGCGTTCGACCGGAATCCACGATCCGATCACCAGGGCGCCGATCGCGAGCAAGGCGTACCAGGTCTGCTTCCCCAGAAGCGTGTCCGCGACCCGCCGACCCGCGAGATCCGAGATCGCCGACGCGTCGAGCGCGTAGGAACGATCCGCACCTTCGAGCCGAACGGTCGAACCCGGGTTCTCGAGTCGCTTCAGCGACGCGGAATTCACCATCACCACGCCGAAGATGAACAGCGTGACCACGAGAAGTGCGACGATCTGACCGGCTCGCATCGTCCAGTCATCGGCCCTGCCGGCCCTGCAAGTGGAATAAAGACCGCCGGACCGGGCCTACATCCAACCCTTCTTGCGGGAGATGATCATGTACGCGGCCACGATGCCACCGAGCAGGATCCCCACGCCCACCAGGGCCAGAATCTCTCCGATCGTGAAGTTCATCCGACGCCTCCCTGCAGGAATCTCGATGCGGCCATGCCCCTCGCTCGATCCGAGGATAGCCCCCGTTTCGAACCGAAGTCGGCCGACCGCGACGGCCGCCTGTGGATTCCCAGTCCGCGCTGATACGATTCCCGACCCGAGGCACTCGCCCGGACCCCTTGGAATCGCCCCTTGAAGACCGTGTATCTCGAGACTTTCGGCTGCCAGATGAACGAGCTCGACAGCGAGCTGGTGAGGGGTCATCTGGCGTCCATCGGATACGGGTTCACGACCAAGCCCGAAGACGCACAGATCCTGCTTTTCAACACCTGCAGCGTGCGCGAGCACGCCGAGAGCAAGGCTTACAGCCGACTCGGGATCGTCGGAAAGCGGAAGAAAGCTGGCGAGGATCTGGTGCTCGGGGTTCTGGGGTGCATGGCGGAGCGAGACGGTGTGGACATGCTCCGCCGGTATCCCCAGGTCGATCTCCTGTGCGGACCGGGCGAACTCGACAAGCTTCCGATGCTGATCGACAACGTGGCGAGAACATCCGCATTCGCGGACGATCAGGCGGCCGAAGCCGGACGCGTGGCCCTCGCTGGAAACACCAGCCGCCGGTCGGCGGCCCTCTCCGCGACCAAGGACGATCTCGAGACCCTCGATCTCGCCCGAGCGTTCGACCCCGACCAAGCGACCAGTGCGGCTCGCAGCGCCTACGTCCGGATCACCCGCGGTTGCAACAAGTTCTGCACCTATTGCGTGGTCCCCTACACCCGTGGCGCGGAAGTCCATCGCCCACCCGATTCCATCGTCGAAGAGTGCCGACGACTCGCCGCCGCGGGGGTGATCGAAGTCACCCTGCTTGGCCAGACCGTCAATCACTATCGATACCACCATGGCGTCGCCATCACCGTCGACGGGCGCGAATCACCGCAGATCGGTCCCGGGCTGAAGGCCTTCCGGAACGAACCGATCGATGATGCGGGGATCACGACCTTCGCCGGCCTGCTGGCCCGGATCCACGATGAGGTGCCCGAACTCGCGAGAATCCGGTTCCTGACCAGCTATCCAAGGGACTTCGGCGACGACGTGCTCGAGGTCATGGCGAGCCGCCCACGAATCTGCCGCTATCTCCACGTTCCCGCCCAGAGCGGGTCGAATCGCATCCTCAAGCTCATGAACCGGGGATACACCGTCGAGGAGTACCTCGAATTCACCGATCGGGTCCTCCGCCATCTCCCCGACGCCTCGATCGCGGGCGACATCATCGTGGGTTTTCCGACCGAGACCGACGAGGATTTCGAAGCGACGAAGAATCTCCTCCGTCGGGTCCCCTTCAAGAACAATTTCATCTTCAAGTACTCTCCTCGCCCGGGAACCACCGCCATCGACCGGTTCGAAGACGACGTGCCGGAAGCCGTCAAGAAGTTGCGGAACAACGAGTTGCTGGCCCTTCAGGCCGAAGTCGGTGCCGCCGTTCACGCCGATTGGATCGGGCGGGAGGTCGATGTTCTCGTGGAACGCAAGACCAACTATCACCGCCGCACCGCGGCTCCCCGGTCCTCCGCCGATGGACGGATCAGTCTCGGCGCGGGACTCACGGCGGGGCGGACGCCGGGATCCGAACCAGGATCCGAACCGGTCCAGGTCTCCGGACGAACCCAGGGGGACCTGATCACGGTGTTCGACGTGGCGGACGACGGCACCGCCGACGCGATGATCGGCGGGATCGTCCGGGTCAAGGTGGACGGAAGTGGCCCGTTGCTCCTCCGAGGCTCGCTCCTCGGGGCCGCGGTGCCGGCGGTGACCGACCGATAACGGCCGAGCGTCTCGCCCTTCGATCCGAACGCTTCTTGGTCGAATTTCTCCCTCCCAGGGCCTGAAACGCGGGTTTCTGACGAATTTTCAGATCTCGGCGTTGGCGACTGCAAGGTCGTGAACTGCAAAAAGGTGATCAGACTCGGTGGCCCTGCTTGACTCCGTCATCGCCCGACTCATGTTTCAGTCATTGAGGGGAGGGATTTGGAGCCTGCCGACGTGGCTGCTCGGATCTACCTCGCGTTCTTTGTTAGAGGAAAAGAAGAAATGAAGACTCGTGCCCTTAGTCTTGGACTCGGACTTGCCATCGCCGGCACCTCCTTCGCGGACATCACCGGCGCCATCACGTATGACTACTCGGTCACGGCCGAAGACTTCGGCGGGACTTCGGTCACCGTCAACGTCTCCGACCTTTACCTGCTGAGCGACGACGGTGCCGACACGGTGCTCAACGTCTACAACATGCAGATGGCCGCCGCCGGCCAGGTGAGCTACTTCCAGAGCGCCACCGGCACCGGCTGGACCCCCAACAACCTGGGTGGCATCTTCGACACCCCGGCCCTGCGT
>JAACEA010000424.1 GCA_009936695.1 Planctomycetia bacterium | reverse complement strand
CGAACACGTCCACGGAAGCGACCACCGAAGCGGATTCGATCGATCCGCCGTTCGAAGCGGATTCGACGATGCCCGTCGACGCCGTTCCAGCGTTGTCTGCCGTGGCGCGCCCATCCATCATCGCGCGAATCATGGCGATGCCTTTCAGGCTGCTTCCGTCGTCGGTGCACGGCCTGGTCAGTGTGATGGCGATCTCACTCGTCTTCTGGATTCCAGTGGCGTGGACCTACGCGATCCTGGGACCGGAGGCATTCGAGCGACTGCTGCCTTCCGCCACCATGAAGGCGGATCCGAACGAGTCGATCGCACCGGCTTCTCCCGCCGAATCGCCTGAAGTCGATTCCGCCGGATCCGATCCGGCGGATCCTTCACCGACTCCCTGAACCGGGGACCAATCGATCAGATCCAGGCGCCGGTCGTGGTTCGGTCGTTCGGCTCGGCATCGCCGGTGTTCACCAGCCCGGCTGGTTCGACGAGCATCACGGAACACTCCTCGTCCGCGACCGGTCGATGTTCGACACCTCTTGGAACCACGATCATCTGACCGGGACCGAGCGTCTCCGATCGGTCCCGGAACTCCATGGTGAAGGATCCGCGAAGCACGAGAAACATCTCGTCTTCACCGGCATGGGCATGCCAGTCGAACGCCCCCTTGAACTTGGCGAGCTTCACCTGCTGGCCGTTCAATTCGGCGACGATTCGAGGCGACCAGTGGTCGTCGAAGAGTGCGAGCTTCGAGTCGATGTCGATCATGTCGGTGGGCATCATGAACCTCGATTCACTTCCGACCGTTGCCGCCGATCAGTCGAACCAGGATCAGCACGATGGCCACGATCAGCAGGATGTGGATGAACTGGCCCATGGCCGCGCCGGAAACGAGGCCCAGAAGCCAGAGGATGATGAGCACGATGGCGATGGTGTAGAGCATGTCGGTTTCCTGGGGCCGTCGATCTGGGAATGTGGAATGAGTCGGGGCCGTCGATTTCAGCTTCCCGAGGGATGCCAGATCGTCTTCATTTCGGTGAAGGGTTCGATGGTCCACGGGCTGTGCCGTGCATCGTCGTCGTGGTAGTCGATGTCGTCGGCGTCTTCCAGCCGTACCCGCTTCATGTTGTCGGCGGAACCGAGTTCGAGCAGTCTGCGCTCGTCCCGATGCTCGGTGGCGCCGGCGATCGCGTCGATGTCCCGGTGATCCGCGAACTCGGGAAGCAGTTCCCTTCGATAGCCGGTGAGCACGTTGACCACGCCGCCCGGGACGTCACTGGTGGCGCAGATCTCCGCGAGGACCATCGCGGGCAGCGGGTTCGTCTCGCTGGCGAGGGCGATGGCGACGTTTCCACCGGCGAGGACCGGTGCGAGATGCGAGACCAGACCGAGAAAGGAGGGTTCGTTCGGGGCGATCACGCCGCACACGCCGGTGGGTTCGGGCATGGTGAAGTCGTGATACGGGCCGTTGACCGGATTTCGGGAACCGATCACCTGGGGAAACTTGTCACACCATCCGGCGAAGGCGACCAGGCGATCGATTCCGCGGGCGACCTCCTTACGGGCCGTGGCGGCGCTCGGAGCTCGGTCGGTCCCCGCCTCCGGGACGCAACGAATCGCGTCGACGAGTTCCGCGGTCCGACCCTCCGCCATCTCGGCGATCCGGTAGAGGATCTGGCTGCGGTTGTAGGCATCACGGCCCCACCATCCGGGAAGGGCCTTTCTCGCCACTTCGACGGTGTTGCGCAGATCCTTCCGACTGCCCTGACAGCAATGGGCGATCACGCGATCGTTCGCGCCCCAGAGGATCATGGTGCGTCCGCTCTCGGTGCGCGGGAAGGCGCCGCCGATGAACAGTTTCCAGGTCTTGAGGATGGGTTCTCGAGCCATGATCGAATCCGCCTCGTTCAGAGTGACAGGTATCCACGCAGGCCGTGCAGCCCGCCCTCGCGACCGAAGCCGCTTTCCTTGACGCCACCGAAGGGGCTCGTCGCATCGAATCGGTTGTAGGTGTTGAGCCAGACCACCCCGGCCTGCAGGCGGCTCGCGATCTCGAAGATCTTGCTGCCCTTGTCGGTCCACACCCCCGCGGCGAGTCCGAATCGGGTGTCGTTCGCGCGACTGATCGCCTCCTCCGGAGTCCGGAAGCTCATCACCGCGAGCACCGGCCCGAAGATCTCCTCACGGGCCACGACATGGCTGGGTTGAACGTCGGAGAGGAAGCAGGGACGACACCAGTTCCCCTTCTCGGGGAGGGTGGCGTCGTTCGGTTCATGCATGGTCGCACCCTCGGCGCAACCCTGTTCGAGATAGCCGCGAATCGTCGCGAGCTGGGACGCGGAGTTGATGGCCCCGACGTCGGTGTTCTTGTCGAGTGGATCGCCGACCCGGAGCGTCGCCAGTCGCCGTTCGAGCTTGGTGATCACCTCCGGGAGAATCGACTCCTGCACGAACAGTCGGCTCCCGGCGCAGCAGACGTGTCCCTGGTTGAACCAGATGCCCTGCACGATGCCCTCGATCGCCTG
>JAACEA010000423.1 GCA_009936695.1 Planctomycetia bacterium | reverse complement strand
GTTCCACCCTGGAACGACGTGGTGATGGAGCCCGCTCCGGTGATTCCGGAGGATGACGCGCCGTCGCCCGAGGCATGCGCCGAATTCTTCGACCGCGCAACGCCCGCGATCACCGCGCTGCGTCTCGCCGCGTCGAAGCCGATCCTCGGCTTCCCCATGGGGACGGATGGAACGGGATCCGAGATCGATCGCGACTTCCTCGGACTGACCGCCCCCGCGTCGATCCTGCCCGCCGATCGCACGGTCCTCGATGGCGCGGTCATCGGGTTGCAGTTCCCGTACTTCGGGACGGTGCGCCTGGCGTCACGCATCCTCTCCGCCGACGCCCGCCGGGCCGCGGAACAAGGTGACGGCCCTCGGTTCGTGTCCGACGTGGAGGCCATGTTCGGTTTCGGGCGACAGGTTCGGACCCCGACGATCCTGATCGGACAGCTCGTCGGCCTGTCGATCGAACGGCTCGCCTTCATGACGATCCTCGACGTGCTCGCCGCGAACCCCGAGGCGATCGACGACGAATCGCTCGTCCGGCTCCGGAGCATCGTCTCCGGACTCGACGAAGATCGACTCCGGATCCGCGTCGACCATGAGCGGTACTTCTTCCTCGACCTCGCCCAGCGGTTCTACACGGACGACGGCGACGGCAACGGTCGACTGAAGTTCACCTCGAACGGCGCAGCCGCGGCGGGCCTGGCGCTCGCCCCGGGCGATCCCGGACGCGTCGGAGGAGGCGGCACGTTCGATTTCCTGCTCGGTCCGTTGGTCGCCAACGCGGTGATCGATCGCCGGGAGGCGACGGAGATCTGGAATCGGAACATGGATCGCATCGAAGCCGGCAACCGGTCCGACCCCTGGGACTTCGATGCGTCGGACTCCGGGGCGGTGTACGGGTCGTCCGTCGACGTCGACGAGGATTCCTGGCTGTCGAGGCTCCGCCTCTTCCCGATCTCCATACTGCTTCCCGCGACGGAGAACCTCACCAACCTCGCCGCGGGGGTCCGACTCGAACGCGATCTGGTGCGGACCGTGATCGAGCTCGAGTTCTTCCGGCGAGGGCAGGGAGTCTGGCCGGAGTCGATCGACGAACTGGAGTTCGCCGGTCTCGATCCCTTCGACGGCCAGCCGCTTCGCTACCTGGTTCGGGACGATGCCCCGGTGCTCTACATCCTCGGGCCCGACCGGATCGACGACGGAGGACGATGGATCGAGGGGCCCAACGGAATCGCGCGGACGGCCCGCGATGGAATGTCGGGGACGACCCGGTACTGGGGCCGGGTCCCGATCGATCCGGGCGAGGGGCTGGTCGGTGATGTCCCGGTGTGGATCGGTGGGGCGGCCACGGCCGCTACCGGTGGGGAGTCCTGAAGGCTTCCAGCCGTTCCGCTCGCGGCGGTGACAGGACCTTCGGGATCGTCCGCAGGTACGCCTCGTGGAGTTCCGGCTGGGCCTCGCGGAGCGTCTCGGGATCGACCAGGCTCCATTCGTCGTGGCCGGGGCCGAAGGTGCGTTGCAGATCCCACTCCGAGGAGATCACCCAGTAGGCGTACTCCTGCAGCAGCACGCGATCCGCCTCCTCCTCGTCGTCGAACTCGTCGAGGTAGTCCACCACGTACCACGAACGATCGAGGGCGGTCCGCATCGCCGCATGCAGGGTCGACTCCCGCGAAATGCCCCAGTCCTCGGGGAAGACGTCGTGAAGTCCGACCATGTTCAAGTGATGCAGCAGGTGCTCGAGCACCTCCATCGGCTGGCCGTCGAGATCGTCTGCCTCGAGTTGGAAGATCGCGTCGCAGATCGAGCGTCGTTCGCGAAGCCGATCGAACGCCTCCCAGTCGGACGCCTCGGGAAAGTCCGGTTCCTCGCCGCGCCACATCGGGATCGTGGTCTTCGCCCGGAAGAGCGAGCGAAGCACCGCATCCTGCAGCCCGACGTCGATTCCCTCGGCGTCGGGATTCATCATCGCGTCCTGCAACTCGCCCACCGCGATCATGAACGCGTCGTCGACCTCGTCGGTCGCGACGAACGTGATCCCACCGGCCACGAGGTGCTTGGAGAACGGCGCGAAGGTCTGGTCGCGGATCACGCCCGTCCGTCGTCGAGGATCTTCGGGGATCGCGCCGTCGCGGCGTTCGACGACGCATTCACCCAGCGGACGCGGCCCGCCGGTTCGACCCGTCGCAGCCTCGTCGCGCGGAACGTCGAGCAGACGATCGACTTCGGCCAGGATCGCAGTGGCGTCCCGGACGCCGTCGAGTCGTCCGAGCACCCGGCCATCGGCATCGAGGATCCAGAGGGTGGGTCGCGCTTCGGCCCAGCGGACGAGGGCGTTCCGTTTCGAACCCTCGTTGGCCACGATCGGGAACGGTGTGGTCTCATCTCGCCGGGCGAGCCAATCCACGATCTCCGATCTCCACTGGATCGCCGCGGCGACGATGCGGGCCGAATCCGGACGCCGGCGTTCCACCTCGGCGAGCTCGGCGAGCATCGCGACCGAATCGGGGGCGTAGGTCGCCCACACCAGCAGCAGGGTGGGTCGTCCATCCTCGGTTTGAAGCGGAATGGGGGCGTCGTCGAGCGATCGAAGCACGTCGGTCTGCACCGACCCGACGAGTCGGGGTGGCGTGGGTGCGGTACCGGGTCCGCAGCCGGTGAGAAGCGTCGCGCACGACAGAAGCCAGCACGTGAGTCGCTTCGTCATCCGATCGAGTCGGGGGGGCTGCATGCGATGGCTCCAAGGGTCGACTTTCGTCGGGGCGGACCGTCCGCCGCGTCAATCCCCGTGATGGGCGCGGAGTCGAGGGCTCAGTCTGAGAAGGAGCTGGACCCGTTCGAACTCGTCGAGCCAGTCCTGAAGCGTGTCGTCGAGTTCCGAGTCCGCGACGGGGGCGCCCGGAAGCGGGCAGGACGGGCCGAGATTCCGCGCGGCGATCGCGCGATAGCGGGTGAGGGTCCGATCGCCGAGGATCGACACCGGTTCGAAGAACTCGTTCATGAACACCGCCACCGGGACCCGATCTCCACCGTTGATGCGGAGTCGTGACGCCAGCTCGGGCTGCTCGTCGCGATCCACCCAGCGCAGGTCGATGCGGTCCGAGGCCTCGGCGATCCGGGCCAGCAACGGTCCCTGTTGGACGCAGTCTCCACACCAGGTGCCACTCACCACGACGACGTTGAGCCGGCGCTCGAACCCTTCGATCAGCGTGCGCTGGCTCGGCGTCAGCATCGTTCGCTCGTGAATCGCGAGCCAGTCGGCGGCGCGCTTCGGATCGGTCGCGACATAGGCCTCGAAATCGAGGGCGTCCGCGTGCGTGCCGGCGAGGAGTTCGGTCGAGAGGTCGTGGGTCATGCGGCCGGCTCCGTCCTCGGTGCCGCGGTGGGTCCGGGTTCGACGTCGGATCCCGACGACGCCGGCGCGGGGTTCTCCGCCATGCGGAGAAGGGAGAGGAGCGTGGGAAGATCGTGCATGCCTTCGAGCTTGAATCGGACCACGCCCGCCGCATCGATGATCCAGATGGTCGGATACGCCCTGGTCGCGGACGCGAGGGCGAGCGGGGGACCGTCCCGGGTCGCGATCGGATACGTGGGGACCGCACCGGGGTCGAGCCGACCCGCGGTCGCATCCAGCCGGCGACGCTCCAGCCACTTCACGACGGTGCTCCGTGGTTCGGCGGCGTAGGACACGACGCGGACCTGATCGCTCAGATCGCGATGGATCGCCTCCAGCATCGGGATCGACGCGATGCAGGGTGGACACCAGGTCGCCCAGACGTCGACGAGGGTGACCCGTCCGTCGACGGCGGCCACTGGGATCGCGGCGCCGTCCAGCGTCTGGAGCATCTCGGTCTGGGTCGTTCCGACGAGATCGGCGGTGGGGGGTGGTGATCCCGGCGGCGCCAGGAAGAAGGTCGCGACCACGCCACCGAGAAACATCGAGATCAGACCGACGACCGCGCTGGCGAAGGCCCTGCGGTCACCGGGATTTCGACGGAGTTCCCGACTCGCGAGGGCGAGGGCCACGAGCCCCAGCAGGCCACCGACGGCGAAGAGCGAGAGGGGCAGGCTGAACGCCGCGAGCATCGCGGTCAGGCGTCCCCGGTCCCGGGCGACGGGCGTGGACTCAGGCATCGGCATCCCGCTTGGCCGACTCGACCAGCTCGCGGAGGCGATCGAAGGCGGCCAGTGGCGTGAGTTCGTCGAGATCGATTCCGCGCAGGGTCTCCACCGCGGGATGCGGGAGGAACTCGCGGAAGAGCGAGAGCTGGTTGGCTGGGGGAGGCGGGGGCGCGGTCGGGACCTGTGCCGCCATCGCTTCGGCGTCGCCTTCGCGCACCTCGAGCGTCGTGAGCAGTTCCCTCGCCCGGTCGACGGCGGCGGGCGGAAGACCCGCGAGCTCCGCGACATGGATTCCGTAGCTGCGGTTGGTGCGCCCCGGCTGGATGCGATGGAGAAACACGATCCGGTCCTGCCACTCGCGAACCGACACGTGGAGGTTGGTGACCGACGGGAGACGGTCCGGGATCGAGGTGAGTTCGTGATAGTGCGTGGCGAAGAGGGTTCGCGAGCCTCGGGCCGCGAGGTCCTCGGTGATCGCCCAGGCGAGGCTGAGTCCGTCGAGGGTGCTCGTGCCGCGCCCGATCTCGTCGAGCACCACGAGGCTGCGGTCGGTCGCGTGGTGGAGGATGTTCGCGGTCTCGGTCATCTCCACCATGAAGGTCGAGCGACCGGCGTGCAGCTCGTCGCTCGCGCCGATCCGGGTGAAGATGCGATCGACCACGCCGATGCGGGCGCTGGTCGCGGGCACGAAGGAGCCGGCCTGGGCGAGGAGGACCACCAGGGCGGTCTGCCGGATGT
>JAACEA010000422.1 GCA_009936695.1 Planctomycetia bacterium | reverse complement strand
TCAACCGCCGTAGATGGCGTTCGGACCGAGGTTCTCCGCGATACGGAGGAGCTGGTTGTACTTGGCGTTCCGATCCGATCGGCAGGGTGCACCGGTCTTGATCTGGCCGCAGTTGGTGGCCACCGCGATGTCGGCGATGGTCGAATCCTCGGTCTCGCCCGAGCGATGGCTCAGCACGCTGGCGAAGCCGCAGCGGGTCGCGAGATTCACCGCGTCAAGCGCCTCGCTCAGGGTGCCGATCTGATTGACCTTCACGAGGATCGCGTTGCCGCAACCCTCTTCGATGCCGCGTTCGAGGAAGCGGGGGTTGGTCACGAAGAGGTCGTCGCCCACGAGCTGGATCTGTTCGCCGAGTCGTTCGGTGAGGAGCCTCCAACCGTCCCAGTCGTCCTCCGCGAGACCGTCTTCGATGGAGGTGATCGGCCACTTCTCGCACCAGGACGCCCAGAGGTCGACCATCTCCTCGGCGGAGATCACCTTGTCGGGTTCACTGGAGAAGAAGCAGTAGCCCTCCTTGCCCAGCTTCTTCGCCTCGTTGGCGAGTTCGCTCGTCGCAGGATCCAGGGCCACGGTGATGTGCGTGCCGAATTCGTACTCGGTGGTTCCGACGGCTTCGGCGATGACCTCGAGCGCTTCTTCGTTGCTCCGCAGGTTCGGCGCGAAACCGCCTTCGTCACCGACCGCGGTCGAGAGGCCGCGCTTCTTGAGGACCGTCTTGAGGGCGTGGTAGCACTCGACGCCGGCCTGCAACGCGGTCTCGAATTCATCGAAACCCACGGGCTGGATCATGAACTCCTGGAAGTCGACGGTGTTGTCCGCGTGCTTGCCGCCGTTGAGGATGTTGAGCATCGGCACCGGAAGGACGCGCGCGGTGGTTCCGCCGAGGTATCGGTAGAGCGGCTGGTTGGTGGCCGACGCGGCGGCATGTGCCGTCGCGAGGGAGACCGCGAGGGTGGCGTTGGCGCCGAGCTCCGCCTTGGTCTCCGTGCCATCGAGTTCACACAGGGTGGCGTCGAGCGTCTCCTGATCGATCCCGTCGAGCCCTTCGATCGCGGGCGCGATGCGTTCGTTCACGTTCTCCACCGCGGTCGAGACGCCCTTCCCGAGCCAGGCCGTGCCGCCGTCACGGAGTTCGACCGCTTCGTTCTCGCCGGTCGATGCGCCGCTGGGAACGGCCGCCCGTCCGCCGGAGCCGTCTTCAAGGATCACTTCCGCCTCGAGGGTCGGGTTGCCTCTGGAGTCGAGGATCTGGCGAGCATGAACGGAGAGGATCTCGAATGACATGGTGGCTTCCGAAGCGGTGAGTGGAGAGGTGTTTGAGGATCGCGGATCGTATGCGATACGACCACCACCGGCCGGGACGATTCAACCGGCTGCGGAACCCGGATACGCAGGTCGGGATCGCGGGAGGGGCGGGGTGAGCCCAGATTATTGGACAAGTGTTTGGTCTTGGAACTCGGATCGGGCATTACGATCGACCGCTTGTGATGGGGTGTCGTCCGATTTCGATCGGAGGTACGCCCAAGTCCAATCCGATCCAGATTTCGTTCCAAGGAGAAAGTCCATGAATCTTCGAATGCACGCGATCACGGCGGCGGTCGGCGCCGCGATCCTGACGACCGGCCCGGCCTTCGGCGCAGGTGATGACGAGGTGATCGCCTCCGGTCTCGTCCTGCCCATCGGTCTCGAGGCGGATGCGGGTGGACAACTCTGGGTATCGGAGCTGGGCGTCAACCCCAAGGGGCCCGCGGCCCCCGGCATCGGACGGGGCTCCATGCTCGCGGCGAACCTCGATGGCAGCTTCACGCTGGTGCCGTTGATCGAGAACATCCAAACCGCCTTCAACGCGATGGGAGAACCTTCGGGCGCTCACCACATCAGCTTCGCCCCGGATGGTTCCCTCCTCCTGGCGACCGGTGGGCCGAACGTTCCCGGGGCGTTCCCCTATCTCGGATCGATCGTTCGTTTCGATCCTTCCTACACGGTCCTCGCGGCAGGCCCCTATGCGATCGACGGCGCGGCGATGATCGAGTCGGTCCCCGTCTTCCCGTTCGTTCGGCAGGAGGCCGGCTTCCCCGACTCCAACACCTATTCCGCGGCCGAGATCGATGGCGTCCTCTGGATCGTCGACGCCGGTGCCAACGCGGTCATCACCTACGACGGGACCGACTATGCGGTGCTCGCCGAGTTCCCGAACACGGTGAACCCGAAGGGGACGACCCCGCCGACCTCGCAGGCGGTGCCGACCCGGATCGTCCCCGATGGGGACGGCGGCGCGTACGTCGTCCAGCTGACCGGATTCCCGTTCGTCGATGGCACGGCGAGCGTCTTCCGTCTCTCCGCCGACGGCAGTTACACCGCGGTCGCCACGGGGCTCAAGACCCTGGTCGACGTCGAGGTCGCGGCCGACGGGAGCCTGCTGGTCTGTTCCGCAGGCGATTTCGATCCCGCGACCGGACAACCGGCTCCCGGGACCGGAAGCGTGATCCGAGTGCGACAGGATGGCAGCTACGTCACCTTCATCGGAGGCCTCTGGCTGCCGACCGGCGTCGAGGTGATCGGTGACGACGTGTACGTCTGTCAGTTCGTGCCCGGGACCGTCACCCGCTACCCCGGGATCGCCCCCCGGTCCTGCCCCGGCGATCTGAACC
>JAACEA010000421.1 GCA_009936695.1 Planctomycetia bacterium | reverse complement strand
GATATTTCGGTGCCTAACGATATTTCTAAGGATATTTCTAAGGATACTTCTAAGACGGGGACTAAGAGGGGAGCCTACGAAAAACACAGAGCAGGATCTCTTAGAAGATTTCAAGGTTCTGAGATTTCTAGTCTACCTCAAAAATGGATTCGGAGAAGTTCTTAGCCGAGCGACGCGGATCGAGCATCTTCGACCAGGATCCGGATTCGCTCCGGCGATGGGCGGTGGAGAACGATCTTCCTCGCTACCTGGGCGATCAGGTCCTTCGATGGGTCCATGAACGGGGCGTGATCGATCCGAAGCTGATGACCGACGTCTCCCGCCTGGGCCGCGAACGTCTTCTCGAGGCCTTCCGATTCGGAGAGGCCGTGGAGCTCGCGGCCCCCGTCGCGAGCGACGGAACCCGGAAGATCCTGATGGGTTGGCCGGACTCCTCCGAGGCCCACGACGGCTCGTTGAAGGTGCTCGGGCAGGACCCCGAGAAACAGACCGAGTGCGTGATGATCCCCACCGAGGATCGGCGGACCGCGTGCATCTCGAGCCAGGTGGGATGCCCCGTCGGCTGTCGCTTCTGCGCAAGTGGGCTGGGCGGCCTCGAAGGCAACCTCACTCGAGGTCGGATCGTCGAGCAGGCATGGCGACTGGGCCGCCTCCCCGATTCGGGGCGGATCACCAACGTGGTCTTCATGGGCATGGGCGAACCCCTCGCGAACCTGTCCGCGGTCACCGACGCGATCCGCACCCTGCATGCACCGTGGGGGCTGGGAATCTCCGCCCGTCGGATCACCGTCTCGACGGTGGGCCTGCCGACCGCGATCCGGAAGTTCTCGACCTTCGAACTGCCGGTGACGCTGGCGCTGAGCCTTCACGCTCCGAACGACGACCTGCGACGCGAGATCATTCCGTGGGCGACGTATTCCACCGTTCCGGAACTCCTCGACGCCTGCCAGGAGTACTTCCGGCGTTCGGGCCGCGAGATCACCGTCGAGTACATCCTCCTCGGTGGATTCAACGACCGCGTCGAACACGCCCGCGAACTCGCCGCCCACGCGGGACGGCTCCGGTGCAACGTGAACCTGATCCGGTACAACGAGGTCGCGGGACTCCCCTTCCAGCGGCCGTCCTCGGACGACGTGCATCGATTCCAGGCGGAGCTCCGACGCCGAGGCGTCAACGCCCACATCCGGGCGAGCCGCGGTCGGGACATCGCCGCGGCGTGTGGCCAGCTCCGACACGAACGTCGACACGACGGACGCGTGGAGCAGCGGGCCGATTGATCCGGTCAGTCCTCCGTGCGTCCCAGCCGGACCAGCCCCGAAACCGAGGTCTCGTGCAGGCGACCGTCCGACGCCAGCTCATGCCACGCGCGGAAGACGGTTGACCACCTCGCGTATTCGCCCGGATCCCCGATCTCCCGGATGGCGCGGTCGATGCCGCTCTCGATCGCCACGCGCCGGGCACGCGATTCACGATCACCGCGACGGGATTCGGGAATGAACCGCCCGATCTTCGCGATGATCGGAGGGAGCCAGTCGCGGATCGGAATCTCCGCCCGCATCCGTCGGTCGAACGCCACGAGGTCGACCCGAGCGAGATAGACCCGCTCGAGCCGGTCACCGCGGGCTCGTCGCACGCCGAGTCGTCGCCGAAGGCGGCGACGATGATCGAGACTGCTCGCGGCGACCGCCAGCGCGAAGAGGTCCCGGGCCAGCATCGCTTCACCCAGTGGAAGAATCGCGAATCGCGTGAGTTCACGACCCGTATCGCCTCGATCCGCGGCGTGCAGTTGACCGATCCGGTCGAGGTACTGGTCGACCAGCGGCCGCCCACCGCGCCGGAACAGACTCGCGACGGCCAGGAGCAGATCGTCGAGCGCCAACCGCCCGGCCTCGGTCTCGAGCAGTCCGGGAACCGTCTCGAGGAGTCGCTGGATCCTCTGATCGAGCCAGCGGGCGGAAGTCGCCCCGCGGTGCAGCCTCGTCTCGAGCACGATCTCCCGCCGACGTCTCGCAAACGGCTCGACGGTCGCCGAAGCCGCGCTCCCACCGGACTGCGGCGATTCGGCCAGCAACCGTCCGAATCGGAACGCCTCCCCGGTGCGGCCGAAACCGACCCGCTCCAGTCGCTGCGCGGCCTCGGTGATCGCCTCGAGCGAGACCGGGACGAGCCCTCGCTGATACGCGATTCCCGCGAGCACCACGTCGAGCAGGCGCCGATTGCCGAATTGCTGGATGACCTTGGGGAGAATCGCGTCGACCACATCGTCCGGCGTCCCACAGTGCCGAGTCGCTTCCGACCGAAGCGTCGCCGCGACGTCGGGAAGGGAGGCCCGCTCGTCCGGCGGGGGCTCCGTGTTGGCCACGATCGCGGTGCGACCCGGGGTCGAGATCCGGAGATCGGGATCGGTCGCGATCGCCCGCAGCGTCTCGATCGGATCGACCCCGAGCACCACGTCGGCCTCGCCGGGGGGAATCGAGGGGACCAGCGTGTCGACCACGTCCTCCCGCGCCGGCCGGGTGAAGAGCACCTGCGACCACGCCGAGGGATTCGAGGACCGGGCGGAACCGAGATTCGCGAGTCGCACGTCGAAGCCCATGATCCGTCCGGCGATCGCGACGAGGCTCGCCGCGCCACCGGGTGAGACCCCACGCACGCCCGCGACGTGGAATCGCCAGCGACCTCGACCACGGTGACGAAGCGTCGGCACGGTGATTCCGAGATCCTGCGGCACGGGCGTGGCGACCTGCGGGCTTCGCTGTCGCACGAGTTCGGAGATCTCGAGCAGTCGACCGACCCGAAGGACGAACGATCGTCGAAGCCGGCTTCGCACCGGTTCGAAGCGGTACCGGCCCTCGACGTCGTCGGGTCGTGGAAGCGAGCTGTCGACGGTGGGCTCCGCGAACGGTCGCACCCCGCACGCATCGTCGATCCGGGTCTTGACTCGCAGGAGCGGTGAATATCCGAGTCGATCGATCTCCTCGAGATCGCGGGCGACGCCCTTCTCGCGCCGACGAAGCACCAGGACCGTGGGGTGGGCGGCCCGCACCGCTTCGCCGATGTCCCGGCGGAGCGAACTCTCGTCCTCGACCTCGACGCGACGGACCCGGGCCGGGTTCTCACCGACCGTGGGGATGGCCGCGGTCAGGAGACGGCCGGCGTCGAGTTCGTCACCGCCGTCGTCGTCGACGAGGATCGTGACCCAGGGACGCCCGACGTCCCGGGCCGCCGCGAGCAACACCGCCTCTTCGAGCAGCCGTCGACGTTCCACGATCTCGACCGCGACGACCCGGCCGGTGAATCCCGCCGGTGGGCGGCCGTTGATCGCCAGCGCGAGCGGCTCCTCCCCCTCCTCGACGACGCGGCGGAGCATCCGGTCCGCGGAGACGCACGCGCGTCGAACCGTCTGCAGAAGTCCGCGGCCGACCTGTCCGCTTCGCACCGGCACCAGTCGGGACGACTCGTCGGCTGCCGACGCCTCCACGGCCGGATCCTCTCCGGGCAGTTCGAGGGTCGGGCGGATCTCCAGCAGGACATCCCGAAGCTTCATCGCGAGCGTGGAAGGATCTCGAGCGTCGCCCGGTTCGATGACCGCGTCGCTGCCGCCGGGAACCTGTCGCCATGCGACTTCCGCGACGATCTCGCCGCGCCGCCGAAGTCGTTCCGCGATCTCGATCACCGGCGCCGCGAGCAGTCCGGGACGGGTCTCGATCACCAGCACGGTGCGCGAACGCGTGAGCAGACGTTCGATCAAGGAGACATCGAGCGGATTCACGAGCCCGACGTGGATCGCCGGAACCCGTCCGGTGAGGCGGGTCTCCTCCAGCACGTGACGAACCGAACGGGACGCGAGGCCGGAAGCCACGATGGCGACGGTCTCGCGTTCGCCGGGACTCGGCATCCCCATCGCCGAGTCGAGTTCGAGACGACGCCCCAGTCGAGTGAGGTCCTCGCCGCCGACCAGTCTCGGGCCGCGCCGCCGCCGCAGGGAGGCCGCGGTGTCGATGGTCTCGACGATCCGATTCGCCCGGACGGTGATGGTCACCGCGACGGACAGCAGGGACGCGTCGATGATGATCGCGGCCGGACCGTCGGACACGTCGGCGAGCCGCGCCGCGTGTTCGATCTTGAATCGGAGGTCGTCGAGATCGGTGGTCTCGAGCACCGGGATCCCGAGTCCGGCGAGCAGGGATCGTGCCGGGGTGCCCGGGGCCGCCTGCGGATCGTCCACCGCGATCACGACCAGGCCCCGGCGGGCGGCGTCGCCACCTCGGCCGATGGCGTCGACGGCCCGGGGGATCTCGTGCGTCGCGACGATCGCGACGGCCGCGCCGCGATCCGCGAGCCGCCCCGCCTCGACGAGTCGTCGTTCGGGGCTTCGTCGTGCGATGAAGGCGAGCCGGTGTCGGTTCAGGACACGGGCGATCACCGGATCCTCGGACGCCGCAAGCAGGCGATCGAACGCCCCATCGACGTCGACGAGCAGCCCGCCGATCGCTACCTCGGATTCGAGCACGCCCTTGAGCACCACCGCCGGGGCGTCCATGAGCTCGCGTCCTTCGGCGCGGTCGAACACCTCGGCATCGACGATCGGCGAGCGTCGTGGGGCTTCCAGCACGGATCGATTGTACGAGGCGTGGACCGGGTCAGTCGTGCCCGAGCAGTCGACGAATCGCGTCCCCCACCCCGGTTCCCGGCGGCCCGGTTCGTCGATCCGCGACCGCGACCACCCGCGGATCGGCGTTCTCCATCGCGATTCCGACGCCCGCATTCCCCACCATGCCCACGTCGTTCAGGCCGTCCCCGATGGCCACCACCGCCTCGCGCTCGAACCCCCGCGTCCGCGCGATCCAGTCGAGCATCGTCCACTTGTCCACGCTGGGGTCGAACGCCTCGAGCAGATGGATGCGATCACCGGCCACCTCGGATTCGACGACCGCCTCCCAGGCCTGAAGCACGACGCGATCCCCGAGTTCTTCACGGATCTCCTCGACCACGTGGCCCAGGACCGAACCGACCGCGGTGGTCCCGACGCGGACGGTGTGCTCCAGCGTCGGGACGTCGGCCAGATGTTCGACCCAGCGGGCGTTCACGTCGTGCCGTTCGAACCACCAGCGGGTCGCCTCGCTGACGGCGTCGTTCCCGATCATCCAGTAGTCGCATCCTGCTTCCGGAGCGTCCTGAAGGAGATGGACGACGTGACCGTGACGACGAAGGTTCGTCGCCACCGCCGAGGCGACCTCGGGATGCACCACGCTTCGCGCGATGGTCTCACCCGTCGCCGCGTCGTGCAGCAGCGCTCCCCCCGCCGCGATCATCGGGCCGGTCGCCTCGAGCGGCCGAAGCGCCTCGAGCGATTCCGACCAGGATCTTCCGGTCGCGATCACGATCTCCACGCCCGCGTCGCGAGCCGCGTTGATCGCGTCGCGATCGGCGTCGGAGACCCCGGCCCGGGTGAGCAGCGTTCCGTCGAGATCGATGGCGATGAGACTGGGCTTCATGGTGGATGGAATCGGTCTTCCG
>JAACEA010000420.1 GCA_009936695.1 Planctomycetia bacterium | reverse complement strand
CGTGACCTGGTCGCCCAGGGCGATGCTCGCGCCACTTCGCGTCGCGATCAACCGACCGGTGCGACGGTCGTGCGACCATCGTTCGTCTCGGCCTCGGTCGTCCCCGGGCGAGGAGAGGCTGGCCATGCCGTCGACGAGGTACCGGTCGAGGCTCACGAACAGGCCGCCGTTCGGGCGGATGTTGGTGACCACGCCGGGAAGTTCGTCTCCAAGGTGCTTTTCCTCGAGGAACTGGATGACGAGGAAGGTGCGCAGGTCGCGTTCCGCGCTCGCCGCCGCGACCTCCATCTCGGAGCAGTGCAGTCCGATCTCGAGCAGCTTGCCTTCGTCGACGACCCGGGAGTCGCCTTCGAGGATCGACCGGAGTCGTCCGCGGGCCTTGCCGCCGCCCGCGCGGCGGCCGTTCTCGGTGTGGTCGAGGTACGCGTCGATCGCACGGTGCACGGTGAGGTCGGGATACCGTCGGATCGGACTGGTGAAGTGGGCGTAGTGATCGCTCGCGAGCGCGAAGTGGCCGATGATCGCCGGGGAGTAGGTCGCCTTGGTGAGCGTGCGCAGGACGGCGAAGTGGATGCCTCGGGCGGTCGGGCTCGAACGGGTCGCGTCGAGCAACGACTTGATGTCCGATCGATCCGGTTCCTCGGGCAGATTGAAGCCGATCGCCCGGGCGTGCTCGCGCAGGTCCTCGATGTCGTGGAACGTAGGCTCGGGATGGACGCGGCGGAGCAGTGGGAGATTCAGGTCGGAGAAGACCCTCGCCACCGCTTCGTTGGCCTCCACCATGAACATCTCGATGATGGTGTGGGTGAACGCATCGTCCTCGGGCTGCGCATCGACGACGTGGCCGTCGTCGTCGAAGACGAGTTCGAACTCCGGAAGCCCCAGCACCAGCATGCCGGCGCGAAGTCGACGGCCGCGAATGGTCTTCGCGAGTCGATCGGCGAGGCGGCGCGCGTCGAGCAGGTCGTTCTCGTACGCGGGCTCCGACTTCGAATGCCGTCGAGCCTCCTTCTGGTCACCGTCGATCAGGGCCTGGGCCTCGAGGTAGGTGAGCCGCTTCCGCGACCGGATCAAGGTCCGGGCGAGCCTGGTGTCCAGAACCCGGCCTCGCGAGTCGAGGGTGATGAACGCGCTCTTCGTGAAACGCGGAACGCCCTCCTGCAGGGAGCAGACGCCGTTCGAGAGCGTCTCGGGGATCATCGGAAGCACCCGTCGCGGAAGGTAGACGCTGTTTCCCCGGCGCTGTGCCTCCAGATCGATCTCGCTCCCCGCCTCGACGAAGCTCGCGACGTCCGCGATGTGGACCCCGAGCTCCCATTCCCCGGTCGATTCGTCGAGCTCGATGGAGATCGCGTCGTCGAAGTCCTTGGCGTCGGGGGGGTCGATCGTGAAGACCAGTCGGCCCGTGAGATCCTCGCGATCACCCTCGGGATCCGCCGCATTCCGCTCGAAGGACGCGGCCGCGTTGCGGGCCTCGTCGAGCAGGGCGTCGGAGAATCCCTCACGCAGTCCGTAACTCTCGATCACGGCGCGGGTCTCGACGTCGGGTTCGCCCGCGACGCCGAGAACCTCGGTGATCGCGGCCTCGCCGACCGTGAACTCGTCGGGGTGGATCACGAGTTCGAAGACGACCTTGTCGCCCGCCTTCGCGTTCTTCGCATGCGGGTCGCGCACGATCACGGGAGCCTGCAGCATGCGGCCGTCGGGATCGATGAACCAGCTCCGGCCGCGCTTGACGAGCGTTCCGGCGAACCGGGTCTGGCCGCGTTCGAGGATTTCGACCACCCGTCCCGTGACCGAACGCCGCAGCGACTCGCCCGTGGGGGCTTTTGACTTCACGGCCCCTCGTCCCCGGTCCCGGCGTGATTCGCCACGACGCAGGACTCGGCAGCGGACCCGGTCACCCGAGATCGCGTCGCTGTTCTCCCCGCGGGGAACGAAGAGATCTCCCTCGCGATGGGGATGATCGGGACGGACGAACGCGAATCCCTTCGGGTGGACCTTGATCGATCCCTCGACCTCGTCGCCGTAGGCGGGCAGTCGGAGGTTGTCGTCGCCGCCGACTTCGATGCGGCCCTGCTCGACGAGCAGATCGACCGCCTGCTCGAAGATGGCGGCGTCTTCGCCGGGGATCTGCATCCGACGTTCGATCTCGCTGATCGGGGCCGGGCGGTAGTTGTCGTGGGTCAGATGGGCGAGAATCCGCCCGGAAAAGCGTGATGGCATGAGGG
>JAACEA010000419.1 GCA_009936695.1 Planctomycetia bacterium | reverse complement strand
CCGCATTTGAACCCGCCGGCGGACTTTCGTCTCGATCGCGATGACAAGCTGGTCATGGTTGCGCGGGCGTCGGAGGATCTGGTCCTCGGCCCCGAGACGAAATCCGAGGTGACGGGCGGCGGCGGAACGCTTCGGCGACCGGAGAGCCGGGTACGGCGGGTGGTGGTGCTCGGCTTGAGCAGCAAACTGGGAAGCATGCTGGAGGAACTTGGTCGTTCCAACGATCTCGCGGTCGAGGTGACGGTGGTCTCGCGACACCCCGATGCCGCCCGGTTGGAGCTGACCGAAGGCTGCGCATGGGATCCGGACCAGGTTCGACTCGAATACCGGCAGGCGGACTACACCGTGCTCGGAGTGCTGGACGATCTCTGCCTCGAGCGCGTCGACACGATCATGGTTCTTTCGACCACGGGAATGCTTTCGGCCGCGGACGCGGACGCCCGTACGATCATGGGCTACGAGCTCGTGAAGTCCGTGCTCGCGGAACGTGTTCCGGAGGGTGAGCGGGTGCCGGAGGTGGTCGTCGAGCTGGTCGACCCCGCAAGCGAGGATCTCCTCGCTGGTGACGTGGGGATCAAGGTGCTGACTCCCCGCATTCTCGGTCACCTCGAGTGCCATGCGGCGTTGAACGCCGATCTCGGTCCCGTCTTCTCCGAGTTGTTCGTGGGTGGTGGGGTCGAGATGGTGATTCGTGAGCCGGATGAATACGGATGCCCGTCCGGAGCGTCGTTCATGGAGATCGCGCGAGCCGCGGCGTCACATGGCGAGGTGGCGCTCGGTTTCGTCGTCGGAGGGGCGACCCGCGGTTCATTCCAGGTCGAGATGTGTCCAGGGGGGGAGCGTCGCTGCGACGACTCCGGGGACTACTGCATCGTCTCCCTGGCGAGGGGTGGCGACGACGAGATCGTCGATTCTCGTTCGCCCTCGATGCAGTGAATCGCCGCGACCGGCGACGTAATCCCTGACCATGTCGTCGCCGCATGGATCGAGCGTCGGCGAAAAGAAGGGTATTGAGCGGACGGTTTCCGCCAGCCGGTCAGCGTCGTCGTCGCCGTCCGATGAGGCCGAGGCATGAAAGCGTCCCCAATCCACCGAGGCCGGGGACCGCGTTCGAGGCGCCGTATGCCATGTCGTCGTAGAGATTCGAGACGTCGGCGTCACTCAGGGCGCCGTCGTAGAGTCGGAGGCTCGCGATGTCACCGAAGAAACTCCCACTCGAGTCGGCGAACCCGCCCCCGAAGGTGCCATTGACCTTGCCGAGGCCCGCGGCGTTGTTGCCGTTGCTCCAGTTGGCATACGAGCCGAGGCTGCCGACGAGGGCGCCGTTCACGTAGAGCCGCATCTTCTGGGAGGCCGAGTCGGGATCGACGACCCCGACGATCTGGATGAAGTCGTTCAGCAGTGCGTCGTCGGTGATCGAATGATCGAGGGTCGACTCGGAGGGCGTGCCGAGGCTGGTGATCCCGGTGCGGAAGCGAAGTGTCGCGCCGCCATCCGCGGCCACGAAGGCGAGATGCCCTCCAGTATTGCTTCCGCCGGTCTCGAACAGCGTCTCGTTGCCGATGTCGTCGAAGGTCGACGCCCCCGGTCTCACCCAGATCTCCCACGCGGTACTGGCCCGCTCCGCGTTCGTGGAGCCGCCGAGGGGAAGCGAGGACTTGCCGAACGAGGAGGTGCCACCGCCGGACGTCGAGCCACTGAACGCATAGGCGGAGGTGATTCCGGCGTGGGATGACCCGGCGTTCGAGAGGAAGGTCTGTCCGCTCATCGACCAGTCTCGGTTGTAGGAGGGGTTGGAGATGCTTGCCTCCCAGGAGTTGTTCCCGTCGTCGGCGTTGAAGGCGGCATCGTATTCGTAGACCAGGGACGCGGAGACCGTCGAGGCGACGGCGGTACCGCCGAGCGGCAATCCGCAGGACGCAGCGATCAGGAAGGGAAGCAACGGCTTCGATGTGAACAGCATGTGTTCTCTCTCCGGGTCGGGTTGGCTTCGAAGTATCGTCGTCCATCGGCGTGGTCCGCTTCGGCGTCACCGTGGATCGTCAAAGCCCAGCGGAGGGAAAGACGCCCTCGGCTCAGAGTGGGAGATTCCGGGAATGGAAGATCCCAGCCCGGGATCCGTGTGAGCGACTCGATGTCTCGATCGAACTCCTCGGCGGGGGGACTCCGACCCTCGGGCCACCGGGGCCGGAACCGGCTTCAGAGGCACCTCATCTTCGATTTTCCTGAATCTCCGGTCGGGATCTCGCGTAGGAGATCGAGGCGGTGTGTCTGTCGCCGCAGCCTCTCGCAAGGATCTACAAGGGGATGGGAAATGGGATTTCCAAACGTGTTTTTTGTGGTGGGACTGGCTTCCATGTCACTCGGCGCGGCCGTGACTGCGGACGTCGTCTGGGACGAAGCGGTCGACGGAGAGCTCTCCGATGACTATCTCGCACCGACGGCACTCGACTTCGCGGAGGGGTCGAACACCGTCATCTTCACGACCGACGACAAGGGTGACGATGTCGACATCTTCTTCTTCAACGTGGCCGACGGCCTCCAGTTGAGCGGGATCATTCTCGACTCCTTCGTCACGAACGGAGACGATCCGAACAATCTCGGCTTCATGGCCTTCTCGGCCGGCGATGTTCTCGGGACGAATCCCGATGCTCCGGATCCCTCGGGCCTTCTGGGCTACGCCCTCGTGTTCGAGTCGGATTCCGGCACCGACGTGTTCGACGTCATGTCGAACGCCGGTGGCGCGCAGGGATACGACGGGCCGCTCGGATCCGGCGATTACACGTTCTGGGCACAGGAGACCAGTCCGACCAGCGACGACTGGGTGGTCACCTTCGTCCTGACGCCGGTGCCCGCACCGGGTGTCCTTGCCATGGCCGGGCTGTTCGGGCTCGCCGGTCGTCGGAGGCGCGACTGACGGGGCCGCTCGTCGGAGCCACGGTGATTTCAATCTTCTGAATCCGAGCGCGACGTCTCCCGTTGGGAGGCGTCGCGTCTCATTGGTGGGCCCGGCCGGCGGGGATCCGCCGCGCGGTCGATGGACGAGGGTCCGGCGCCCTCACCGGCGCTGCGGCGATTCTGCTCCCGTCGCCCGATGGTTCCATTGGTCGTTGTGACGCAGGTGCGGTAGGCTCCGACCGGTCGCGAACGCGACGGTGGGATCTTCGCCGGGAAGTCGATTGAAATCCAGTCCGGAGTCCGCCCAAGGATCTGGTGTATTCCGGGGGCTCGGGGTTCCCCGAGTCTGGTGCGTTCGATCTTGGTTCGATCTTGGTTCGATCTAGGGCCGACCATGGCCGGGAGTCATCTGATGCTGAAGTACAAGGTGATCCTCTTTCTGGTGGTGTGTCTCGTCGGCGTTGGTGCGTTGATGTACGCCTGGGTCGACCTGCCGAGGCGTACCTTGCAGGCATTCGCGGGCGATCTCTACCACCAGCGGTATCAGGAGGCGGCGGGGATGTTGCGTCCTCCAAGTGCGCTCGGTCTCGATTCGGATGGTGGGCTGATCCTCGTGGACCGGACCGGTCGTTCGATCGTCGTGCCCGGGGCGAAGCTGCCTTTCAAGGTCGCCGGGGGTGGGGGTGGTCCCGAGCACGACCTCAAGATGATGGCGCTCGGTCCGAGCACCAATGGAATCCTGGACTCGACACCGGTGACGCTCTATCTGAGCGGCGCTGGTGGAAAGGTCACGATCGAAGCCGTCGACTGACGGCCGCTGGTCGAGCTCGCTCACGATCCCGACGAGGGCGAAGATGACGGAGGCGTCCTCGCTTCGGCCGCGTCGTCGCGGTCTGGAGGAACCGGCGCGATTCGCTGGCAGATCGGGTCGAGGATCGTGAACAGGATCAGCGCGTACAGGCCGACTTCGGGTGAAGGCATCGTGGCGGCCAGCACGATGGCGATCGCGAGGATCGTCATGATCCCGCATGACTCCGTCCGCCGTCGTCTGATCCGGCCCGGGTCGACGGGAATGTCCATCAGTCGATCCTGACGCCGCACGCCGATCCCCAGCACCATTTCGGTGGCGGTCGCGGCGGCGAGGAGCGCAAGGTAGAGGAGAACGGCCGTCCTTCCGCCCGGCTGGGCGATGAGTTCGGTGGCGAAGGGCATGAACGCGACCAGCATCAGGAGGATCAGGTTGAGCCAGAGGATCCTGGTGTCGATCAGGATCCTCCGTTCGAAGAGCTGGACGTGTCGTATCCACTGCTGGGTGATGACGTAGAAGCTGATGAAGTACGCCACCAGCGCAGGCGAGTTCTCCGAGAGCATCGCGAGCAGGTCCGCACCGGTCGTCAGTGGTCGTTGTGGAGGCGTCAGGCGCAACGCCATGATGGTGAGCGCCACCGCGAAGATCCCGTCGGTGAAGACCGTCAGGCGTTCGCTTCGGGAGCCGTCGCGGATCCGCTCCAGCAGCCTCGCGCCGGCACCGGCCGGTTCCGAGGTCTGCAGGCTGCCGGTCCGCTCCACCACCGTCGGCGACGACGACGCTCGTCCGAAGAATCCGGTCGCGATCATCCCGATCACCACGGTCAGGAGGAGGAAGGCGAACCCACCGAACGGGCCCTTCGGAAAGTCGATGAGAAAGGCGCCGGTCATCACCACGACGAACGCCGCGGGCATGATCAGAAGCTGCACTCGAACGTGCTTGATGACCGCAGGGTCAAGGTCGGCGATGGTCAGGTTCCTTCGGACCGAGTACTCCCAGAGGATCGAGAGAAGGCCGCCGATGCAGGCCATCAGCCCCGCGAAGAGCACGAGCGAGACGGGGGAACCGCCGTTGCGGCCGAGGACCTGCATGCCGAAGGGGACGAGGGCGACGAAGGCGAGCAGCAGGCTGTTGAGCAGGAGCAGCGAGTCGGTTCGTCTCTTGACGTAGCGAAAGACCTTGTGGTGTCGCCACCACTGGAATCCGACCAGCATGAAGGTGAAGGCGTAGGCGAGGTACTTCGAGAGATTCGCCTGCAGGTAGCCGCCCACGTCCTCGGCCGTCGTGGGGGGTTCCGTGCCGAAGTCCAGGGCGAGGAAGGTGATCGCGATTCCGAAGAGGGCATCGCTGAGGCCGAGCATGCGCTCCGTCGGGGGCGAAACGGGATCCGCGCTGGATATCGTGCCACGCTCGCGCAATCGTCGACTCCGATCCATCGGTGGAGGCGTATCGGCTCCGCGGGGATCGTAACAGTTCGTCGGCCTGCTACAGAAGGTGTCGAGACCACGCTCGGGTGGAGTCGATGGGTGTCGCGAAGCCGCTCGGAAGCATCTCGGTGTCGTGGCGATCATCTCCGAAGAAGAGGGCCCCGAGTGTCGACTCGGGGCCCTCGTTCGGTGAATTCCGACGCCGGCCGCGATCGTCAACGGGGACACGGGCCCCACAGCGCAAGGAACCGGCCGAGATCGGCCCCGTCCACATCGCCATCGCCGTCGACGTCCGCGATGCATCCCTTGGCGCAGGAGCCCCACTCGGCAAGCAGGATGCCGATGTCTGCGCCATCCACGACACCGTCCCCGTTGAAGTCGCCGGGGCATGGAATGCAGTCGGCGGTCTCCCAGCTCCGGATGGCCGCGCGAATGCGATCCGCGAACAGTGATTCCATCGCCGCATCGCAGTTGTCCGATGCGACGCCTCCCGAGTCGGAGGGCGCGTCGTTGATCCACGCCCCGGCGAAGTACTCACGGTCGACGATGTCGCAACCCTCCTTGAAGGGCACTCGGAAATAGGCGCCTCTCGACCGGAACACCCCCTCATTGAGGGCATCGTTGCAGGTGTAGCTGCCTCCCTTTCCTGCCGCATAGGCGAGGGCCTCGAACTGGTCTCTTTCGGCGATGGAGAGGCTGCTGGTCGCGAGTTCGCCCTGGACGATTGCGGGGAAGTCCGCGTAGTTCTGGAGCATCAGACTGTGAAACTGGGAGACGAATCCTCCGAGCAGTCCGGACACCGCCGCGTCGTGCAGGGTCCGCAGACCCGCGAGGGTCGTCTGGTTCCGCGTCGAGTTGCAGAAGCATCCGATCACGTGCTCCAGCGCGGTCTCGGTCGCCCCGATTCCCGAGGCGGTCGCCTCGATCGCCGCGGATCCGTACCGCTGCCGGATCGCTTCGGTCGCTGGATTGCTGGAGTCCTCCATCATCTTGCGAAGCGTCTCCTGAAGAAGCTGTGCGTTGAGCGGATCATCCGGCGACGGGCAGACCGTGTCGCCTCCATCCGGGAAGATCACGGCGTTTCCGAGTGAGTCGTTGCCGAGGGCCACCTGGCGCATCGCGTGGAAGTGATGGAAGGTCTTCAGCAGGCTGGCCGGCTCGAAGGTGTCGGTGGACCTGACGGATGCCCGCGTCGCGCCGCCCAGTCGGCCGAGGAGGAGGCCGCTGTCGGTCGCGATGGGGAGATCGGCCCGAAGATCGATGTTGGTGTCCACCGTGAGATCATTGGCGTTTCGCCGGACCACCATCGCGATCCGGTCGCCGCCGTCCGTGCCGTATCGCTCGATGTCCACGATTCGTCCCGCATACTGCACCGCGAGGTCCCCGGCATCGGAGGGGTCGACCCCGGTGAACCAGTACCAGGCGTTCCCGTCGGTCGGAACCATCACCGCCGACCAGTTGCCGTCGGCGTGACGCTCGAGGTCGACGAGGCGTGCGCCGTTGTCGGCGATACGCTCGACGATGAAATCTCTTGATGTGTTGAGGTAGTACCACCAGGAACTGGTGTCCCCGCCGGTGTTCGAGATCCACGTGAATGCGTAGCGGACTCCCGGTCCGGCCTCGTATGGTTCGATGTCGTGAATGCGGCGGTTCGGGTTGGCCGCGACCCAGCTCGTCACCTGGGCGAAGGTGTAGCCGGTCTCCCAGTCCGTGGCGGCGACCGATTGCTCGCCCGAGTCGGGCACCATGACCGCGGCGTAGCGAACCCCTGAGGCGGTGGTGTAGGGTTCGATGTCGAGCAGTCGTGCCTCGTTGTCAGCCAGCCGGCTGTCGATCTGGGCGGCCGTCAGACCGTAGTACCACCACCAACCCGAGGCGTAGTCTCCGCTGTTCGCCACGAGGGATGCATT
>JAACEA010000418.1 GCA_009936695.1 Planctomycetia bacterium | reverse complement strand
GCGATCATTCTGAATCGCAACTACGGACAGCACGCGGCGATCATCTGCGGCTTCAGCCACGCACGCGGCGAGATCGTCATCACGCTCGACGCCGATCTCCAGAATCCACCGGAGGAGATTCCCCGGCTCGTCGAGAAGATCGAGGAAGGCAACGACGTCGTCGGGACCATCCGCCGGAACCGGCAGGACTCGTTCTTTCGACGGAAGGCCTCCGCCTGCATCAACTGGATGGTGCGAAAGTCGACCGGCGTGGGCATGACCGACTACGGCTGCATGCTCCGGGCCTACCGACGCCCCGTGGTGAACGCGATTCTCCAGTGCCGGGAACGAAGCACGTTCATTCCGGTGCTCGCCAACAGTTTCGCCAAGCGGGCGACGGAGATCGAGGTCGCCCACGCGGAGCGGGCCGCCGGGGAATCGAAGTACAGCCTCTGGAAACTGGTGAACCTGCAGTTCGACCTGCTGACCAGCATGACCACCACGCCGCTGCGGCTCCTTTCGTGGGCCGGCGTCGCGATCGCCCTCGGCGGATTCGGCTTCGGCCTGCTGCTGCTCGCGGGGCGGTTCATCCTCGGCACCGAATGGGCGGAGAACGGCGTCTTCACGCTCTTCGCCGTCCTGTTCATCTTCATCGGCGCGCAATTCATCGGCATGGGCCTCCTCGGCGAGTATCTCGGACGCGTGTATCACGATGTTCGCGGTCGGCCCCGCTACTTCATCGATCGAATCGAAGGCGATTCCGGACTCGAGCGATCGATGTCCGAGCCTCGTCCCGACGGCATCGTCATCGAAACGGGAATCTCCCTATGAAGGTCGTCCTCTTCGCGTATCACGAGATCGGCGCCGCGACGCTCGAGGCCCTGCTCGCCTCGAACGCGGAAGTGCTCGCGGTGTTCACCCATCGGGACGATCCCGGCGAGGGAAACTGGTTCCGGTCGGTCGCTCGGATCGCCTCGGAGCACGGCATTCCCGTGCATGCGCCCGAATCCGCGAACCATCCGTTGTGGATCGATCGGATCCGGGAGATGGGGCCGGACGCGATCCTCTCCGCCCACTACCGACGGATGATCGGACGCGACCTCCTCGCGATCTGTCCCGATCGCTGCTTCAATCTTCATGCCTCGCTGCTTCCGCGTTTCCGCGGTCGAGCACCGATCAACTGGGTCCTGATCGAAGGCGAGACCGAGACGGGGATCACGCTTCATCACATGACCGAAGCCGCCGATGCCGGCGACGTCGTCGCGCAGGTTCCGGTGCCGATCGACGAGGCGGACACCGCCGCTTCCCTCACCGCCAAGCTCGTGGCCGCGACCGGACCGATGCTTGCGCGGGTTCTTCCGACGATCACCGACGGCACCTTCACCGCCGAGCCCCAGAAGGGCGCCGACGCCACGACCTACCCGGGCCGATCGCCCGAGGACGGACTCATCGACTGGGCGGCCGACGCGAACGACGTTCGCAACCTGATCCGAGCCGTGACCCATCCCTGGCCGGGCGCCTTCACGCATGCCGGCGAGCGGGAGGTGCGGATCTGGTCCGCAACCGCGATGAAGGACGACTCGGGAGAAACGGCCGGTACCATCCTCTCCACGTCGCCGCTGAGCATCGCCTGCGGCCGGGGGACCCTTCGAATCGACGCCGGACAGTCCTCCGAGGGCGTCTGGAGCAGCGGTGATCATCTCGCGGAGGAAATGAACCTCGTCGACGGCATGCGACTCGGTCGAGCCGCCCCGGTCGCGACGGCGCGCCCGCGTTCGGTGCTCATCCTCGGGGTGAACGGCTTCATCGGGAGTCATCTCTCGGAACAGCTGCTCGCCGCCGGCTACGAGGTCTACGGCATGGACCTCCGGGCGACCAACGTGGAGCACCTGCTCCACCGCGACGGATTCCACTTCGTGGAAGGCGACATCTCGATCAACCGGGAATGGGTCGAATACCACGTCCGGAAGTGCGATGTGGTGCTGCCCCTCGTGGCGATCGCGACGCCGATCGAATACGTCCGAAATCCGCTCCGGGTCTTCGAACTGGACTTCGAGCAGAACCTGCGGATCGTCCGGGACTGCGTCAAGTACGGCCGACGAATCATCTTCCCGTCGACCAGCGAGGTCTACGGGATGTGCGCCGACGAGTCGTTCGACGAAGATCGATCCAGCCTCGTGCTCGGCCCCATCAACAAGCAGCGCTGGATCTATTCCTGCTCGAAGCAGCTGCTGGACCGGGTGATCTGGGCGTACGGCGCGAAGGAAGAACTCGATTTCACGCTCTTCCGGCCGTTCAACTGGATCGGTCCGCGACTCGACACCCTCGACTCCGCGCGGGTCGGCTCCTCGCGGGCGATCACCCAGCTCATCCTCAATCTGGTCGAAGGCACGCCGATCCAGCTCGTCGACGGCGGCGAACAGAAGCGATGCTTCACCGACGTCACCGAAGGCATCGACTGCCTCTTCCGGATGATCGACGACCGCGAAGGCCGGAGTTCCGGCAAGATCGTGAACATCGGCAATCCCGACAACGAGGCGAGCATCCGTGAACTCGCGGAGATGATCGTCGCCCGGTTCGACGCGCATCCGATGCGGCATCGCTTCCCGCCCTTCGCCGGGTATCGCGTGGTCGAAAGCGGTCGGTACTACGGCAAGGGCTACCAGGACGTGCAGCACCGACGCCCCTCGATCCGCAACGCGAAGCGGATCCTCGACTGGACGCCGTCGATCTCCACGCAGGAGTCGGTCGACCGGACCGTCGACTGGTTCATCGACGACCACATCAGTGCGATGGGTATCGAAGCCGATCCGGCACCCCGGACCGCCGTCACCACCGTATGAAGCTCGGCCTTCGCATCGATGTCGACACCTACCGCGGGACACGCGACGGCGTGCCGGAACTGCTGCGGATCCTCGATCAGCGAGGGATCCGGGCGACGTTCTTCCTCACCGTGGGCCCGGACAACATGGGACGACATCTTCGTCGTCTGGTGCGGCCGTCCTTCCTCTGGAAGATGCTGCGTTCGAACGCCGCCGGCATCTACGGCTGGGACATCCTGCTTCGAGGCACGCTCTGGCCGGGCCCGGTCATCCATCGTTCCCTCGGTGATCGCCTCCGGGCGATCGCGGACGCCGGCCACGAGATCGGCATGCACGCGTGGGATCACCATCGATGGCAGGTCGCGGCCCACCGGCTCCCCGTCGACGTGGTCCGGAGCGAGATCCGGCGGGCGCATGACGCGAGCGGCGAAAGCGCCGGGGTCCTTCCGACCTGCACCGCCGCACCGGGCTGGCGATGCACCCCCGAACTGCTCGCGCTCCGGGAGGGACTCGGCTATCGGTACGCGAGCGACTGCCGGGGCCGAGGCGCGTTCCAGCCACCGCACGGCCCGCCGCAGATCGCGGTCAACCTGCCCACCTGGGACGAAGCGGTCGGCCACGCGGGAATCGACGACTCGAATTTCAACGCCCACGTGCTCGCCTCGATGAATCGGGACGACCTCGACGTCCTCACCATCCACGCCGAGTCCGAGGGCGGCTGCAAGGCCCCCTTGTTCGAGGATTTTCTCGATCGCCTCGACGCCGAGGGCGGTGGGGCCTGCACGCTCGGCGAACTGCTTCCCGACGATCCGCCTCCCGGCCGACTCGAACGCGGAACCGTCGAGGGGCGGGACGGCTGGCTCGCCGTGCGAACCGACTCGGTTCTGGGATGATGCCCGGCATGCTCGACCGCCCTCGATCACGACGGCTCGACCGACTCGCCCTGCTGACGGCCATGGCGGTGTTCATCGGCATCTTCATCGTGCCGCTGGGACTCCGACCGATGGTGATGCCGGACGAAGGCCGCTACGGCGTGATCCCCCTCGAGATGATCGAGACGGGCGAGTGGATCGTTCCGCATCTGATGGGCGTGCGGTACTTCGAGAAACCGGTGCTCGGATACTGGATGACCGCCACCGCATTCCTCGGATTCGGCGAGAACGCGTTCGCCCTCCGACTCCCCGCCGCCGCGACGACCGGGTTCGCCGCGGGCCTGGTGCTTCTCTTCGTTCGCCGCTGGACGGCGCGATGGGACGTCGCGGCGATCGCGGCGATGATCTTCATGACGTCGCTCGAGGTCGCGATCCTCGGAACCGCCGCGATTCTCGACGGCCCCTTCGCCGCCCTGGTCACCGGCTCGATCACCTTCTTCTTCCTCGCCTGGCGGGCGACCGGTCCGATTCGAGTCGGCTGGCTCGTCGCCTCCGGCGTGGCGTGCGGGCTCGCCTTCCTCACCAAGGGCTTTCTCGCGATCGCGATTCCCGGAATCGTCCTGGCCCCGTGGCTGGCCTGGGAACGCGACTGGAAAGGACTGTTCACGCTCCCCTGGATTCCCGGCATCGTGGCCATCGCGACCGTGCTTCCCTGGGGGATCGCGGTGCACCTGGCCGCCCCCGAGTACTGGCACTACTTCTTCTGGGTCGAACACATCAACCGATTCACGGGTGGGGCCGATGCGCAGCATCCGGAACCGTGGTGGTACTTCGTTCCGATCTTCGTGGCCGGCCTCTTCCCGTGGTGTCTCACGCTGCCGTTCGTGATCGGTGGACTCCGACGAGTCGGCGGATCACCGGAAACGCGACTTCTCCTCTGCTGGACCGTGATTCCGATCGTGTTCTTCTCGATCTCCTCGGGGAAACTGGCGACGTACATCCTCCCGTCGTTCGCGCCCGCGGCCATGCTCATCGCCGTCGGTCTGGTCAACTACTTCAAGAGCGCACCTGGAAAACGCACCCACGGAGAATGGCTTCTGATCCCGCTCGGCGGCGTGCTGCTGCTGCTCACGCCGTTCATGCCGCTCGATCCCTCGATCGGAAGCGCGTGGGAGGACGGTGGTGAATGGCGGCTCGCGATCCTCGCCACGGCGCTTCTCGCGTGGGGACTGTTCGATCGAATCTCACAACGAACCGTCGATCCCGCCGAGCGTGTCCTCTTGGGATGTCTCGGACCCGCACTCGCGTTCGCCGTGGCACCAGCGTGTCTCCCCACGGGATGGATGAAGATCTCGAAGGTCCCCGTGGCATGGTTGGAGACGATGGAGCCGATCGCGTCGCGAAGCGTCGTACTCGCCGAAGCGTCGACGATCCACGGGGCGGGCTGGGCCTGGCCCGATGCGGAGATCCGGTTGCTCGGCAGCGCCGGTGAGCTGACGTGGGGGGTCGAGAACTTCGAGGAGCACGCCGACTGGCACGTGACCGAAGCCGAACTCCTCCCGGTGCTTCGCACCGCGACGATCGACCGACCAGTCCTCGTGCTGGCGGACGATCCCGAAGCCGAAAAAGCCTCCCTCGAGGCGAAGGTCGATGCGGCCGGACTTCCCCGCCCCGCGTATCGATCCGGCCGGGACATTCTGATCGCCGTGTGGCCGCCGGAAGCCCTCGATCAGGATTGAGAAACACCCGCAGGTGGGACGAGATGGCGCTCAGGACCCCGAGAGGCGGTCTGGGGGCGGCCTTGAACTCGTTTGAATCGGAAGCCAGATCGCGGACGAAGACCGTTCCGTCCGAGTTTTTCGCGCCCTCAACCCTCTGCAAAGGAACGGGACCATGACCCCGAATCGATCCACCATCTCACGTCGCTGGACGGCTGCCCTCGCTGGCACCGCCGCCGCGATCTCCGGTGCCTTCGTGACCGCGACGGCCGTCTCCGACAACGGCAACATTCCCGAGACCGCAGTCGCCAGCGGGCGTCTCGACACGCTTGTCGCCGCCGTGCAGGCCGCGGGTCTTGCCGAAGCCCTCTCGGGCCCCGGACCGCTGACCGTCTTCGCCCCCACCGATGCGGCATTCGCCCGCCTCGGCGAGGACACGCTCTCCAGCCTTCTGACCGATGCCGGTCGACCCACGCTCGTCCGCATCCTCAAGAATCACGTGGTCGCCGGCCGCTTCGAGGCCCGCGACCTCGTCGACCGTGACGGCATCGAGACGCTTGCGGGAACCACCCTTCCTCTCGCCGCCGCCCGTGGTCGACTCTTCGTCGACGAAGCGGTCGTCGAGACCGCCGACGTCTCCGCCTCGAACGGCATCGTCCACCTCATCGACCGCGTCCTCGTCCCCGCCCGGCAGGTCTCTCCCATGGAGACCCTGCTCGAAATCGCCGTGTCGCGTGGCGCCCCGCTCTACAACGACGGCAACATCGACGCATGTGCGGAGATCTACGCGACGGCCCTGGATGCGGTCTCCCTTGCGGGCGACTTCGGCCTCGACGAACAGGGCCGGGCGAATCTCGCCTCCCGTCTCAAGGAGATCGCCGGCGAGTCGACCAGTCGTGATCGTGCCTGGGCCTACCGACGCATCATCGACAGCCTCTTCGCGGACGGAATGACCATGCAGCCCACCAGCGCCACCAAGCCCGCCCCGAAGCCGGCCGGCCGCGGCGGGTTCGCGCCCCGCGGAACCACCGTCTTCTCATTCGACGACGCGTCGGAAGCCTCCCGCTGGCAGACCGTCCTCGACGGGGTCATGGGCGGTCGATCCACCGGCAAGATCGCGGCGAAGGACGGGGTCGTCGTGTTCGAAGGCGCCACCTCGCTCGAGAACAACGGAGGATTCTCCTCCATGCGGGCCCGGACTCCTGCAGGTCTCTTCGAAGGAGCGGACGCGATTCGACTGATCGTCAAGGGCGACGGTCGCGACTACAAGCTCGGCGTCTCGACCGGCGGCAACCAGCGGGCCGGCGGCTACTGGCAGACCTTCCCGACCACCAAGGACACCTGGACCGAAGTGATCATGCCCATCGCCGATCTCGATCGGCAGTTCATGGGTCAGCGGCTGAACGGCCGCGTCTCCCCGGGAGACATCGGCGGTCTCCAGATCTACATCTACGACAAGAAGGCGGGTCCCTTCCGACTCGAGATCGAGTCCTTCGAAGCGATCTCGCTCGGCGAAGACACCTTCGACGCCTGACCCTGGACGCTCGACTCGCTCGAGCAACGATCCACCCCTCGACGCACCGCCCGTCCGGTTCATCCGGTACGAGCGGTGCTGTCTTGCGCAGATCGGCGTTTCAAGATGGCGAGGAATCCTCGAGCAGGCCCGGGACCGTCGTCGGTGACTCGACGACTCCATCCGACGTCGCGATCGCCAACAGCATCCGCGGGAGATGGAACGGCCCCTTCCAGAGATTGCCTTTCACGCGGGACGAGATGGATCCGTCGCGCCGAAGGTAACCGAACCACTCCGGGTGATCGGGGTCGTCGAAATGTTCCAGCGCCCAGGTCGTCGCCGCGGACTCGCGGTCTCGATACCGAGGGTCCCCGGTCGCCTGGTGGGCCATCCGACAGGCGATGATCGCCTCGCAGTGGGGCCACCAGTACTTCATCTCGTGTTCGATCGCCGCCGGCGGTCCGCCCGCGAGATCGACGAAGGCGAGAATGCCGCCATGCTTCCGATCCCAGCCGCGATCCCACGACCAGTCAAGCATGTCGAGGCCGGCGTCGACGATGCTGGAATCGTCGCGGCGTCGGCCCTCATCCAGCATGAACCACGCCCCCTCGATCGCATGTCCGGGATTCAACTGCCTTGACTCGAGATGATCGATCACCGAGCCGTCCGCCGCGACGGTCTCCATGACCGCCTGCAGTTCGGGTTTGAGAAAGTCACTCCGAACCTCGTCGACCGAGGCGATCGCGACCGAATCCGCGAACGCACCTCCGACCGAATCACGGAAGATCTGCGAGACGCCCAGCGAGATCATCGGGTGACCGAAGGACTTCGCGGGACGGTTCATGGTCTTGGGCGTCATCATCCCCGGCTCGGTCATGACGCGGCGTGCGAGGCGGAACATCGCGTCCGCCTCACGAGCGAGCCCGGCATCGCGATCGAGCGCGGCGACCTCCGCCATCGCCATCGCCGCGAAACACTCGGCGTAGGCGTAACGCCGCTTG
>JAACEA010000049.1 GCA_009936695.1 Planctomycetia bacterium | reverse complement strand
TCCACGGCTTCGAGGTGTTCCGCTCACGACGGCAGTCTATCGACCACGTTCGACTTCGCTCCTCGATCATCGGACGGCGGACCGAACCACCACCGGACCACCATGATCACGAGGAACCAGACGAACGTCCAGAAGAGGATGTTCACGAACAGTCCTGAATCGTCGAGGAACAGACGACCGGTGGGATCGAGGCCACGCAGTCGTTTCGCCGCCGCCTCGATCTGCGACCCGTTCTCGTCGTCGTAGGGAAATGGCGGCCATCCCGAACCACCCTCGACGCGTCGCCAGGTCATGCCGACCCAGGGCACCGGCCAGCCGACCGAGAAACCCGCGATCCGGCGAAGCCCCGCGGCGTCCTCGGGCCACGGCATCCAGTCCGGCGGCGGAGGGAGCGACGGCGCGTCGGCGGACGGCGTCTCGACCAGCGGCATCCCGTAGTCGGCGAGGCATGCCCACTGCGATCCCGGACGAAGCTCCTCGCCGCACCACCACAACGATCCACCCGCGGCTCGAAGATCGCTGGAAGCGCCCTCGCCTTCGAGTCGGACCACGATCAAGAGGGTGAGCATCGCCGTCGTGACCAGCGACAGCACCAGGCTCGCGAGGAAGGCGCCGCCCGATCGATGGCGAGAGATCGAACGACGTTCCGGCTCGATCGGGTTGGAATCGCCTGGCCGCATCGCCCGAGGGTAACCGCGGTCGACACGCCGGCGTCGCCTCGTCCTACCCTGTCACGGCCATGTGGTTTCTCCGACGACGACGAAGACGACGACTGCTCGCCGACCCGATGCCCGCGATCTGGCGTCGGACGTTGCAGGAGCACATGGTCCACTACCGCATGCTCGGTCCCGAACAGCGGAAGAAGCTCGAGGACAAGGCTCGGATCTTCGTCGCCGAGACGGATTGGGAGGGCTGCGGCGGGCTCGATCTCGATGAACGGAAACGAATCCTCATCGCGGCCAACGCCTGCCTGCTGGTTCTCGAGAACGACGCCACGCTCTTCGAATCCGTGACCAGCGTCCTGGTCTATCCCGCCGGAGTCGTCATCCCCGAGTCCCACGTGGGCAATGGGATCGTCGCGGGCGAGACCCCGATCCTCGGACAGGCGAGATTCAACGGGCCGATCATTCTCAGCTGGTCCGACTCCCTTCACGCCTCGCAGCGGATCGGGACCCGAAACGTCGTGCTCCATGAGTTCGCCCACGCCCTCGACATGCTCAACGGCACCGTGAACGGCACCCCGCCGATGCGAAAGGGACTCCACGACGTCTGGGTCGAGACCTGCCAGTCCGAATACGAATCACTCCGCGCCCGGCTCGAGGATGGCGTGCACGGCGCGATCGATCCCTACGGCGCGACGAATCCCGGCGAGTTCTTCGCGGTGGTCACCGAGCACTTCTTCGAACAACCCCACGTGCTCCACGACCACCACCCCGAACTCTGGGAGGTGTTCTCGGAGTACTACGGCTACGCCTTCGGCGGTGGTTGACTCGGCTCGTGTCCGAGATGAAGTCCCGACGTCACTTCGAACGCTTGACGCCACCGCCGGGCTTGTCGTCGCGGGATACCGGCTTAGAAGCACCCTTCCGGCGGCCACCGTGCCCGATGCGATCGCCGGACCTGGCCTTCTTGCGACGGGCGGCCTGCTTTCCACCGCCGGCGCCCTCCGACTTCTCCTTCGGCCCGCCACTCTTGCCGCCTCGCTTGCCGGACTTCCGGTCCCCTCGCTTGGCGTCCTCGGTCGTCTCCTCCTCGGAGAGCTGGCGGATCAGTTTCCGGTCGGCGTGCGACGGGTCGCCACCGCGGCGACCGCTTCGATCCGCTCGGAAGGGATCGAATCGTGACGCCCGCTCGCCTGATCGCAGGCGTTCGAGCCGCGTGAGGTCCTGGGGTCGGATGTACTTCTCGATGTTCGGAACCCCGTCGGGTTCGAGACGCTGCCCGACGATCTTCGCGATCTTGCGCCAGCGGACGTGATCGGGCGGCGAGATGAACGTGAACGACTCCGCGAATCCACCACCGTGGCCAGCGCGGCCGACGCGATGCACCCACTCCTCGGCGGCGAGCGGCAGGTCGTAGTTCACCACGGTTCGCACCGCGGGGATGTGCAGGCCGCGGGCCGCGACGTCCGTCGCGACGAGCACCGCGTTCGAGCCATCGGTGAACTGCTCCAGCGCCCGCATCCGCTGGTTCTGACTCTTGTCCCCGTGGATGAGACCCACCGAGATGCCGTGATTCCGGAACGCGGCGTCGACCCAGCCCGCCCGTCGCCGGGTCCGGCAGAAGATGATCACGCCACGACGCTTCTCCTCGACCACCAGGTGCAGCAGAAGCGCAACCTTGAGGACGTCGTCGATCTCGAACAACTTGTTTCCGACGTTCGCCGCGGCCCGGGTGTGCCGACCGATCTCGACCCGCTGGGGTTCGCGGAGGAAGGTGCGGGCGAGACTCTCCATCGCCGGCGGCATCGTCGCGCTGAAGAACGCCATCTGGCGATCTTCCGGCATGCGTTCGAGGATCGTCTTGATCTGCGGAAGGAATCCCATGTCGAGCATCCGATCACCCTCGTCGATCACGAGATGCCGGATGAACGCCAGACTCAGAACATCGAGATCCATGAGCTCGCGGAGTCGACCGGGCGTGCCGACCACGATGTCGACACCGGCTTCGATCCGCTCCCGCTGCGGCTTGAGCGCCGCCTTGCCCCAGACCGCCGTGACCTTGACCAACGAGCCCTTGGTGAGGCTTCGGAGTTCCTCGGCCACCTGCTGGGCGAGTTCGCGGGTGGGAACCACGACCAGTCCCCGGAGCCGACGGCGGGGATCGACGTACTTGCCGCCCGCTTCTCCGCCTTTGCGCTTCTTCTGGCGGCGAGCGAGGGGGGGTGGCTCCTCGATGAGTCGGTGGGCGAGTGGAATGCCGTAGGCGAGCGTCTTGCCGGTACCGGTCGGGGCGAGTCCGATCGCATCCCGATCCGCGATCAGGGGCCCGATGATCCGTTGCTGGATCGGCGTGGGCGCCTCGAACCCGAGACGCTCGATTCCGAGCCGGACCACCGGCGCGACGGGCATCTCGTCGAAAGTCTCCATGACGCGGCTGACCCGGTCGGCCTTCGGCGTCGGGTTCTCGGCTGCTGCTTCCTGCTTCTCGGACGGCGATTCTGGTTCTGGCATCTCCTGACAGGGTATTCGAGTTCGGTCTGCGAGGCGTGTGACCGTCGAGCGACGACGACGAGGTGGTTTCCGCGATCACGGTCGGTCCCGACTCGATCGACCAGCGGATTCCGTCGAAGACACTGGTGCCGTCGAGTCGCGACCCCAGGAGGGGGGGGCCGGGCTCGGCGGTTTTTTCATGTCCCGACTCGAATCGAGGTCGGGATCGCGGAGCGGTACCCTGCCGGCATGAACGAACGCATCAGTGGCCCTCGGAAGCTCGTGGCCGGACTCGGTCTTCTCGTGACCCGGACCATCGGACGCTGGGTCCCCGATCCCTTCCTGATCGCGATCGGACTCACCGCGATCACCGCGATCCTCGCCCTGACGGTTCCCGGGACGTTCGCCACGAGCGACGTGCGGGCGGACGGATCGACGCCGGGTCGGATCTCGCGCCTGCTCGAGGCATGGTGGAGCGACGACGGACTCTGGAAGTTCCTGAAGTTCGGCATGCAGATGGCGCTGGTCCTGGTCACGGGCTACGCCCTCGCTGCGAGTCCGCCGATCCGTCGCGGCATCGACGCCATCTCGAACCTCCCGCGATCGACGAGCAGCGGCGTGGTCCTGGTCGCGGCGATCGCGGTGGGAACCGGTCTCGTCAACTGGGGACTCGCCCTGGTGGTCGGCGCGCTGCTCGCTCGCGGCGTGGGACGTTCGCTGGAACGACGCGGCATTCCGTGCCACTACCCGCTGCTGGTCGCCGCGGGCTATACCGGACTGCTCGTCTGGCACGGCGGCTTCAGCGGCAGCGCCCCGCTGCAGATGACCACCCCTGCGAACGCGGCGGCGGTGCTTCCCGATTCGATGGTCGCCGAGTACGCCGCGAACGGCATCCCCCTGTCCGAGACGATCCTCTCGCCGATGAATCTCTTCGTGTCGCTCGGCCTGCTGCTCGTCGTGCCGCTGGCGTTCCTCCTCCTGGTGCCGTCGACGCCGGACGCGTTCCAGTCGCCGAAGCGTCTCGACATCGACCTCGACGACGACGCGACCGCATCCGAACCGATGAACCCGGTCGAGGTCGTGCTCGGCGTCTCGCTGGGCATCGCCCTGCTCGCGGGATTCGCGGTCTATCTCGGTTCGAGCACCGGCGGCATCGGACGACTCGGCCTGAACCAGATCAATGCCGCGATGCTCGGACTCGGCCTCATCCTCCACGGCGCACCCACCCGTTACCTCCGCGCGGTCGAGGATGCCGCAAGGGGTTGCGCCGGCATCATCGTCCAGTTCCCGCTCTACGCGGGCGTGATGGCGATGATGGCGGCGAGCGGTCTTCTCGGCCTGTTCGCGGAAGCCGCCATCACCGTGAGTACCCCCGCGACGCTTCCTCTCTTCACCACCGCCAGCGCCGCGATCGTGAACATCTTCGTTCCGTCGGGTGGCGGCCAGTGGGCGGTGCAGGGGCCGATCGCCCTGGTCGCCGGCGTCGACGCGGGCGTCCCGGTCGGCAAGATGGTGATGAGCGTGGCCTACGGCGATCAGCTGACCAACATGCTGCAGCCGTTCTGGGCCCTTCCGCTGCTGGCGATCACTCGCGTCAAGGCCAGGGACATCGTGGGCTACACGGCGCTGGTGATGCTGGTCGCCGCAGTGTGGATCATGATCGGACTGCTGGTCTTCTGACGACCACGACCCGCCGGCGTCAGCTCACGCACCACGCATACTGATCCACCAGTTCGAGTTCGCCGCCGAGCTCCTTCGCCGCCCGCCAGGGCCATCGTGGATCCCGCAGGAAACCTCGCCCGATGGCGATCGCGTCCGCATCCCCGCGCTCCAGGACGTCCTCCGCGAATCGGGGGTCGTCGAGCTCGCCGACTGCGACGACCGGCATCGATTCGACGCCCTTCTTCACCGCGGCCGCGAAGGGGACCTGGAAGCCCGGTGCCACCGGATACTCGGCCTTGGCGTTCCCGCCGGTCGAGACGTCCACCGCGTCGCAACCCCGTTTCTCGAGTTCGATCGCGAACGCCACCGAGTCCTCGGTGCTCCATCCACCGATGTCGTCGCGCCAGTCGGTACCGCTGAACCGGACCATCAACGGAAGATCGTCCGGCATGGCGGCCCGCATCGCGTCGAAGCACTCCAGCGGGAATCGCATTCGATTCTCGAGTGAACCACCGTACGCGTCGGTCCGCTCGTTCGAGAGTGGCGACAGGAAGCTCGAGAGCAGATAGCCGTGGGCGGCGTGCATCTCGACCAGATCGAAACCGACGCGGGCGGCGCGGCCGGCGGCGGTGCCGAAGGCGTCACGCATCGCATCGAGATCCGCGAGGCTCATCGCATGCGCGGGCGGGGCGATGTTCTCGTAGCTGTTGGCGCTCGCCCCCACCGACTCCCAGCCACCGTCATCCGGCTCGACGTATCCGCGCTTCGCCGACCAGGGACGGGCGTGCGAGGCCTTCCTGCCCGCATGCGCGAGCTGCACGCCGAGCGCCGAAGCCGGTGCGACCGCCTTGACCGTCTCCACCACCCGAGCCAGCGCCGACTCGCAGGCGTCGTCCCAGAGCCCCAGGCAGTTCGGGGTGATGCGGCCACGCGGCTCGACCGCGGTCGCCTCGGTGATCACGAGGCCGGCGCCCGAGCAGGCGAGCGACCCGAGATGGACGTGCTGCCACGCACTCGCGACGCCGTCGACGGCGGAGTACATGCACATCGGGCTCACCACGATCCGATTCCGGAGGTGCAGACCCCGCAGGTCCAGGGGTTCGAAGAGGCGAGGGGCGGTGTTCTGGTCGTTCATGGGCCGGATCGTAGGCCTCCCGGTCCCCTGAGACGAGGAGAAGGGGGCGAACCGAACGGATCCCTCCGGTATCATCTCGCATCTCGATCCGATTCCCTCGCGCCGCGAGGGATGTTCCTCCCCATCGCCGCAGCCGGCGAACTCCATTGGAATCCACCGATGCCGATCAAGGCGACCGACGTGAAGAAGGGCCAGTTCATCATCTGGGAGGGCCAGCTCCACCAGATCCTCGACACCGAGCACGTGAAGCCCGGAAAGGGCCCCGCGTACGTCCAGGCCAAGATGAAGAACGTCAAGGTCGGCGGCATCAAGATCAACCGCCTGAACTCCGACGACCGGCTCGACGAGGTCAACGTCGACCGTCGTGGCATGCAGTTCCTCTACGACTCCGGCGGTCGTGGCGACGGACCCTTCGTCTTCATGGACGACGAGACCTACGACCAGACCGAGATCGAGAACGACGTGATTCCGAAGGAACAGAGCCAGTGGCTCAAGGAGAACACCGAGTGCGTGGTGAGCATGTTCGACGGCAAGCCGCTGTCGGTCGCGCTCCCCGCCTCGATCGAGCTCACGGTGACCGACACCGCACCCCAGGCGAAGGGTGCGACGGCCAGCAACCAGAACAAGGAGGCGTTCGTCGAGACCGGCGCCCGCATCCGCGTTCCACCGTTCATCGAGAACGGTCAGGTCGTCAAGGTGAACCCCGAGACCGGCGAATACCTCGGCAAGGCGTGAGTCGCTCTTGAACGACGCCCGGCCTCGCGGCCGGATTCAGACGTCCCGGACCCGCTCGAGCGGCCCACGGACCCGTGGACCCAGTCGAACGGCACCGCCCGCGTCCGCCCGCTCCACGCGAGCGGCGAGACGTCGGCTGAACGGTCGGCCCTCCGGGAAGAGGATCTCGTGGGCCCGGGCGTGTCGCACCGCCTCCTCGGAATCACCGAATTCGACGGCGAGCGTCGCGAGCAGGCGATGCGCGATCGCCCGGTGCGGACCGTGGACGTCGAGCGACCGGTCCGCGAACTCGTACATCGCCTCCATCCGCTCGTCGATCCGGCGAACGAGGCCGTCCTCCCCCGCCAGATCGAGATCACCGCGACGTCGAATCAGTCGTTCCGCGTTTCCCACCGCGATCGCGAGGCGTTGGGCGAGCGCGGGTCGACCACCCATCGCCGGCTCGAAACCCTCGATGTCCGGTCCATCGCCCGACGCCGACTGCCTTCGGCAGCGGTCGATGACCGCATCGAGCAGATCGAGGCTTCGCGGGCTTCCGAAGAACGCCAGCGACGCCTCCCAGTCCTCGAGGGTGAAGTCATCGGGTCGCTCGAACGTGAGGAGCCAGTCGCCCCGCCACGTCGGTGCCTGGTCGTCCGGGGTCGCGATCAGAACGCGGATGTAGGCGGCCGCCTCGATTCGATTCGTCGGGACCATCGCCGTCCGCAGGCATTCCGGAGGACGTCCGGGCTCCCCGGGAAGCCAGTCCGTGCCCGGATCCAGATCGCGGTACCAGAAGCGATCCTGCCCGGAAGGCAGGAATGGCGTGGCGGGATCGAGGATCGACGCCGCGGAGAGCCAGAGACGAGTACCGCTCGGAAGCTGGGGCATGGAAGGGACGAACTCCGACCTCGATGCGGGATCCGGATCCGACGGTCTCCAACCGAAGGACCCCGGGGATCCGGAGTTCCACGACCGCGAACATCGCCGGCCTCCGCCGACGTCGTCCACCGAGGCGTGGACGAACCGGACGGTCGTGGATCGACGATGCCGGTGCGATCGTCGGATCGCCCTTCACCGCCGCAAGGTGACAAGACGGCCCTCGGCCGGTTCTTTTCACGCCCGCCCGCGATTCATGCGAAGACGCCGTACCGGCACCGCTTCCGCGGGTCGATAACGCCGTTCGAACGCGGAAATCGTCCGCTCGTCAGATGACGCCCTGGTCGTGCATCGCCCGCGCGACCTTGAGGAAGCCCGCGATGTTGGATCCGTCGAGATAGTCGCCGGTGCGGCCGTAGGCCTCGGCGGCCTCGAGACTGTGCTTGTGAATGTCCTTCATGATGCCGCCGAGACGTCGATCGACCTCTTCACGGCTCCAGAACGTCCGACTCGACGCCTGCGCCATCTCCAGCGCACTGACCGCGACCCCGCCGGCGTTCGCCGCCTTGCCCGGTCCGTAGAGCACGCCCTTCTCGCGGAAGATCTCCTGGCCTTCCGGAACGGTCGGCATGTTCGCGCCTTCGCTCACCAGCCGACACCCGTTGGCCACGAGATTCGCGGCGTCGACGCCGTTGATCTCGTTCTGGGTCGCACAGGGGAACGCCGCGTCCGCCGGAACGTTCCACAGCGGGTTGTGATCCGCATCACGGTCTCGGGGCGTGAATTCGGCGTTCGCGTACTTCTCGACGTACTCGATGATCCGGCCGCGGCGGTTGTTCTTCAGATCCTGGACGAAGGCGAGCTTCTCGAGGTCGATGCCGTCGGGATCGTGGATGAACCCGCCGGAATCCGAGAGCGTGACCGGCTTCGCGCCGAGGTGATTGAGCTTCTCGACCGCGAACTGCGCGACGTTGCCGGAACCGGACACGAGGCAGCGCTTCCCTTCGAGACTCGACCCGTTGGCACCGAGCATCTCGGCCGCGAAGTAGACCGCGCCGTAGCCGGTCGCTTCCGGTCGAATGAGGCTGCCGCCCCAGTCCGTGCTCCGGCCGGTCAACACCCCCGTGAAGGTGTTGGTGAGCTTCTTGTACTGGCCGAACATGAATCCGATCTCCCGGCCGCCCACGCCGATGTCGCCCGCCGGGACGTCGGTGTCCGGGCCGATGTGCCGAAAGAGCTCGCTCATGAACGCCTGGCAGAATCGCATCACTTCGCCGTCGGAGCGACCCTTGGGATCGAAGTTCGACCCACCCTTGCCGCCGCCGATCGGCTGCCCGGTCAGGGCGTTCTTGAAGATCTGCTCGAAGCCGAGGAACTTCAGCACACCGAGATCGACCGTGGGGTGGAAACGAAGTCCGCCCTTGTATGGTCCGATCGCCGAATTGAATTCGACGCGGTAGCCGCGGTTCACCTGGACCACGCCCGCGTCGTCGACCCAGGACACCCGGAATTCGATGACCCGCTCGGGCTCGACCAGACGTTCGAGGATCCGTCCGTCCCGCCAGACCGGATTCCGATCGAGAACCGGCTCGAGCGACGGGACCACCTCGCCCACCGCCTGGTGGAACGCGGTCTCGTGCGGCGTGACCGCTTCGAGGCGGCTCATGAAGTCGGTGACCCAGGGGGAATCGGTCTTCATCATCGGAAAATCCTTGAATCGTCGAATCGAACATCCATGCCAATGCAATGGCCTGCGAGATCCGGACCACGAGGTCGGGATCATCGTGAAATCATAGAAATCCCCGGCGGGTCCCGCCATCTCGCCACGCTCGGGAGCCGGCGGACGACTCCACGCCGTAGGCTCTTCGTCGCCATGAAGATCCTCCTCACCGGTTTCGAACCCTTCGGCGGCTCCGACCTGAACCCGTCCGCGATGGTGGTCGAGGCCATCGCGATCGATCCGCCTGCTGACGTCGACCTGGTCACCGTGGTGCTCGAAGTGGTGGGCGAGGAGGCCGGGGATCGCGTCGTCGAGCTCGTCGCCACCGAACGCCCGGACGCGGTGGTGATGCTCGGGGAGGCGACGGGAAGAGCCGGGGTGACCATCGAACAGGTCGCGATCAACCTCCGCGACTACGGCATGAACGACAACGCGGGAAACCGTGTCTCGAACGAGCCCGTGGTTCGGGACGGGCCGGACGCGTACTTCACGACCCTGCCGGTGGAAGAACTCGTGCAGGCGGTCCGGGCAATCGGCGTTCCCGCCGCTCGATCGCTGTCCGCGGGTGCGTTCCTCTGCAACGAGATCTCCTATCGAGTCCTGCACGCCGAGGCGATCGCGAAGCGGCGGACCCCCGCCGGGTTCGTCCACCTGCCGCGGGTCCCGGAACAGTGCCTCGACGCCGACGCGCCGCATGCGAGCATGACCATCGACCGTCAGGTCGATGCCGTACGAGCGATCCTCGAGACACTCGCCGGATGAGCGGACGGCGGTCGTCTGACTCGTTGTCGGCGGAAAATGATCGCTGAGTGCAGGCCTTGCGGGCGGACGTTTCCAGATCTGCAGAG
>JAACEA010000417.1 GCA_009936695.1 Planctomycetia bacterium | reverse complement strand
CCTGCCGCTGGTGATCGTGTCCTGCTCGGGCGGGGCGCGAATGCAGGAGTCCGGCTACTCCCTGATGCAGATGGCGAAGACCTCCGCCGTGCTCGCACGTTTCGACGAGGCGGGGGGGTTGTTCATCTCGGTGCTGGCCGATCCGACCACCGGCGGGGTCACCGCGAGTTTCGCGATGCTCGGGGACGTGATCCTCGCCGAGCCGAACGCCCTCATCGGATTCGCCGGACCGAGGGTGATTCGCAACACGATCCGTCAGGAACTCCCGGATGGATTCCAGACCTCGGAGTTCGTCCGCGACTCCGGTTTCGTCGATCGGATCGTGCACCGTCGCGATCTTCGAAGCGAGATCGGTCGCATCATCGACTACGCGGGCAAGTGACTCGATGACCGACGAGATCGCTCCAGCCGCCGGTTGGCGGCGAGTCGCCTTCTTCAGCGTGCTTCATGCCGTCTGCTGGACGCTGTCGTTCCCCCCGTTCGAGCTGTGGTTCCTCGCCTTCGTCTCCATCGGTCCGCTTGCCGTGGCCGCGGTCGCCGCGGCGCGAACCCGGACCGTGGTGGTCTGCGTGTTCCTCGCGTCCATGCTGGGCTGGATGGTGCTCAATCGCTGGATCGGCGCGATCAGCGGGGCCGGCCTTCCGGCGATCGGGGCGTACCTCGCCTCCTGCACCGTGTTGGCGGCCCTGTGCATCCGCCGGGTCGGACGGTCCGTCCGCTTCGCCCGCGTGCCGTTGGCGGTGCTGCTCCCGGTCGCATGGCTCGGTGTCGAACATCTCCGCGGGCACATCGTGTTCGACGGCTATCCGTGGTACCTCGTCGGCCAGCCGCTGATCGCGTGGCTGCCGCTGGCGCAGGTCGCGGACCTCGCGGGCGTTCTTGCGGTCGGGATCCTTCCGCTCGCCGTCGCCGGCGTGCTCGCCGACGCCCTGCTCGGGCGGGGATCCGCGGCGAGTCGACGAGCCGGGATGCTGGGTACCACGGTGCTCGGGGTCCTGGTCGTCGCCTACGGCATGGTCCGGGTCCGGCCGATGTCGACAGCGCCGGACGGCCCGGTGGTCACCGCGATCCAGACCGATGTCCCACAGTCCAACAAGGTCGCCTGGTCCCTCGAGCAGCAGCAGCGCGACTTCGTCCGGTTCCGCGACGCGACCTATGCGGCCGCGGTCGAGGCGGCGGAGGCGGGCATCGAGGTCGATCTCTGCGTGTGGCCCGAGACGATGCTTCCGGGGCCCGGATTCGAGACGGCCGCCCTCGACACCCTGGAGATGGCGGGATACTGGCCGGGCCGTCGCTTCGTCGCGGCCGCCCGCGACCTGGTGGACGCGACGGGCACGCCCATGCTCTTCGGAACGTCGACGGTGCCGACGTTCGCCGAGGAGGATGACGGGCTGGTCGCCGCGTCCAGGTACAACAGCGTGGTGCTCGTCGAGCCCGGGCAGACGTCGGTCCCGCCGCGATACGACAAGGTGGTCCTCACGCCCTTCGGCGAGACGATGCCGTACATCCGGGCGTGGCCGTGGCTGCAGGACCGGATGCTCGCCATCGGCGCCCGGGGCATGCAGTTCAATCTCGATGCCGGCGAGGCGATCACCCGCTTCGAGGTCGACTGGACCGATGCGGCCGGCGAGTCCCGCCGGCTCGCGGTCGCGACGCCGATCTGTTTCGAGGACACCGTTCCGGAGCTCTGTCGGGAGATGGTCTGGGGCGACGGAGGCGAGAAGCGGGCGAGCCTGCTGGTCAATGCCAGCAACGACGGCTGGTTCGGCGATTCCGACGGGATTCGTCGGCTCCACAATCAGGTCGCCCGGTTCCGTTCGATCGAGAATCGCGTGCCCTTGATCCGGGCGGTGAACACCGGGATCTCCTGCCTGGTGGACTCCTCCGGGCGCCTCGTCGCTCAACTTCCGGCCCGGGAGGCAGGCGTCCTCGGTCCCCGGGCGATCGAGCTCGACGACCGGGTTCCGATCTTCGCGACGGTGGGCGTGTGGCCGGGGCGGGCGGTGCTGGTCGCCCTGATCGTCATGCTGCTGCTCCCGAGCCGTCGTCCACCGGTCGATCCGTCGGCGGCATAGTGGCGTGAAGGCGCGGGATTTGCCGATACGCTGCATCGGGATACGATTGCCTGCCGTTCGGCGGAGCCGGACTCGAGTTTTCCACCAGGAAGGTGCCACGACATGACCGACCGACTCCGATGCCTGCGCTCGTTCACGGGCGTCCTCGCGACCCTGGCCCTCGCCGGCGGATGCGTCCCCGCCGATCCCTCGAAGCCATGGAGCACCCGCGACCAGAGCACGACGGCCGAGGTCGTGGAGACCGAATACGAGATCGTCAGGCCGATCGTCATCGAACCCTCCGAGCCGGCCCCCGGGGACGACGAGCAGCCGCTGATCGGTGGTCGGTCGCAGGTCGTCGTCGAGACGACGGAAGTGGTGGTTCCCACCGGACCGATCGTCCTTCGAGGAACGACGCCGGCGGCGAGGGCCACGTCCTGGCTGCTCAATGCGGTGGTCGACCCCCAGCCGATCGTGCGTGCCACCGCGTTCGAAGCGCTCGAAGGCGATCCCGCCGCCCTCTACGAAGCGGCGCCGTTCGGGCTCATCGATGAGAACCGTGGCGTTCGATTCGTGGCCGCGATGTCGGTCGGTGACGCCGGTCTCGCCGGCCTGGCGCCGTTGATCTCGCCGCGGCTGTCGGATCCCTCCGACTCGGTCCGGGCCGCCGCGATCTACGCCATGAACAGGATCGGAGAAGGTGCCGATCCCTCGCCGCTCGCCGCGATGGCCCGCAGCGACGATCCCGAAGTCCGTGCGAACGCCTACCTCGTGCTGGGGCTGTTGGGGAATCCAAGCGCGATTCCGCTGATCGAGTCGACGCTTGGAAAGGGCATGCGACTGGTGAATCCGATGCGGGTGCGGCTCACGGAACTGCAGGCGGCCGAGGCGTTGGTGCTGCTGGGTGACCAGGACGACATCGAGCCGATCCGGGCGGCCTTGTTCACGCCGGTCGAGCAGGGGGAGATCACGGTCCTCGCCTGCGACAT